>CAZDVF010000061.1:0-10227 GCA_964508725.1 uncultured bacterium
CCAGTTTAGGATCGAGAACCACTGGCAGAGCCAGTGGTTTGAAGATCAATCAATACAATATCGTCAAACGGGACAGTTGACTGAGAAATCCTCTGAAGGTCAATCGTCTTCACTTTTCCGTAATCTTCTTGTTTTTTCTGTTGAAGATCGAGGTAAAGGATACATTATGAATCGAACTACATGGTTTTGGATCCTCATGCTCAGCATGATCGCTCTGTGGAGTGTCGGCGGACTCATGGCCCAGGGGAAGATCTACGACGGTCCCGACGACCCAGCCGGTGACATCGCCGCAGAGCGGGAAGGCTACATGACGGGCAACCGGGTCTTCCTCTATTTCAGAAACACAACAGAGCTCTCCGACTGGCCCAAGGCCGAAGTTTCACGCTGGCCCAACAATTACGAAGGCGTCAAGATGACCGATGGCATCGGCCTTCTCGTCGGCGCCCTGGTCTTCATTGAACAAGATACCATTCCCGTCACCGATCCCGGGCTCATTGCGACCATGCCCGGGCTCGATACGCTCTATTACCTTCAAACCAGTTATCGCGAGCACATGGACCGCGATCCTACCGGCACGGTTGAATGGGGCCTCTACCCCGTCTTCGGATACTTCAACGAAAACAATGAGTATCCGGCCATGAGCAACCTGCCCGACTCGTGGCCCCCGGCCGGCTGGCCTTTCAAGGGGCGGCAGGTCCACTGGGCCGGCGAGTGGGACGGTCGGTTTGGACGGGGACAGATTCGTTCTAATCTGGAAACCTACTTTGTGGCCAACGACGCGCAGGACCAGGAAAATCTGGGGCCCGAAGACATTGTGCGATACCGTCCACGTCCCGGTGTATCGATCGGCGATATCCGACCGGACGTCACCATTCAGAAAGGGCTCCCCTGGGGCGGCATCGGCATTCGCGTGGCGCAACGGGGATTTCAGTGGTCGCATCCACAGGCGCGGGACGCTATTTTCTGGGAATACACCATCGCCAACATTTCGGATTACGACCTGCCGCAGGTGGCTTTCGGATACTGGGTTGACAACGCCATCGGCCAGGATGGCGACGACGAATTGGGCTACTTCGATCGAAAAATCGACATGGCCTACTCGTGGGACATCGACGGCATCGGTCGTGGCGGACGCCCCACTGGAACGATGGGATTCGCCTATCTCGAAAGCCCGGGCATGGGATTCGACAATGTGGACAACGACGAAGACGGCCTCACCGATGAGAAGCGGGACAACGAAGCCGTAGCCCTGGTGGGGCCAACCGGCGGCATCTCGAACATTGGCTGGTTTCTGGACACTTTCCAGAAAACCGAGGCAGACTTGAGGGAACACTGGGACGCCGATGAAGACCAGGACTGGGAGGACGGGATAGACAGTGACGGCGACGGCGTCTACCAGCTCAACGAATACGCAGGCGACGACGTGGGCCTCGACGGTGTCGGTCCCACAGAGATCAATTACACAGGCCCTGATGAAGGCGAGTGTAACCACAAACCCGACACAGACGGCGTCAACTCCGAGCCCAACTTCGCCACCGTTGACGTGTCGGAATCAGACATGGTGGGGCTGACCGCCTTCATGCTCTTCCCTATCCAGCCGGAACGGCCGCCCTACACCAAATGGTTTCGCAACGACAAATCGATGTGGGATGTCATCGGTCAAGACACCCTCATTGAATATCTGGGTCGGATCTCAAACTTGGTAGAAACTTTTGCGTCAGGACCTTTCCCGCTCTACCAGGGCCGTCAGGAACGCATCTCCATGTCAGAACTGCATTCCTACGATCCGCTAGAGGGACTCAATTCGACCGATCACGCAGCGCCCGCCCTTTACGAACAGAAACGCATTGTCCAGATCATCTACGAGAAGGACTACCAGTTTGCCATGCCGCCCAAAATGCCGACGCTCTCGGCAACTCCCATGGACGGATCGGTCATCCTGACGTGGGACAATATCTCGGACACCAAAACGCGCGATCCTATGCTGGGCAATATCAACGATTTCGAGGGATACAAGGTCTTTCGCACAACTGATAAAAAATGGTCCGATGCTGAAGTCATCACCGACGGATACGGCACACCCATGTTCAAGAAACCCGTGTTCCAGTGCGACATCATCGACGGCCGTAAAGGTTTCACGAATTACGGACTCAAGAGCGGGATGGGATACAACCTTGGTTACGACACAGGTATCGTCCACCACTGGATCGACACCAACGTGCAAAACGGACGCACTTACTATTACGCTGTTGTGGCCTACGATTACGGCATCCCCGATCTGGCCGAAGGCATCGCCCCGTCCGAGAATAAAACCATCATCGAGTTGGACGAGGCCGAAGACATCCGGGCCATCGGCCAGAACGTGGCCGTTGTAACACCACACCAGCTCGCTGCAGGGTACGTGCCGCCTTCAGTGGAGCCGGACGCATCCTCATTTCAGTTGGGCACAGGGACAGTTGAAGCCCAGATTCTGGCGGGACGGAGTCTGAAAACAGACCACACATACGGTGTGACTTTCAGCGTGGATACCCTGGAAACCGTGAGCAATTACGATCACGGAATCCGCTACACAAACAACGCCATCATTGTGAAGGATCTGACAGATGGCAGCCGTATAGTGTATCAGGA
The DNA here is from genome assembly GCA_964508725.1 of uncultured bacterium. GTDB lineage: Bacteria > Zhuqueibacterota > QNDG01 > QNDG01 > DSAB01 > CAZDVF01. Next base: position 2,629 of record CAZDVF010000061.1, read on the forward strand.
TTCTCCCGACTACTTTGCCTACAACAACCTGGTGGAAGACGAGGAGACGGGCCTGTGGACGCTGAAAACCGACGAGCCCATCACCACCGACATCTTTGACGGACTGCGTCTCCACATCGAGGGACAGGTCTCCGAGTCCACGTGGGATTTTGTCAACACAGGATGGCTCACCGGCGACGCCGCCCTGTTCGTGATTCCGTCCGCCCGGGAGTCCAAATTGTTTCCATGGGACTACGATATCGTCTTCACCGAACAGCCGGACGCCTATACCGGGCGGATTACAGTCAAGACCATGCGTGACGAACGGGGCGACAGGCTCGACCGAACCGAGCTCATCACCGAAGTTCCGTTCAGCTTTTACGTGGTGAACCGGTCGCACACCGACTCCACTGGCGCTCCCGAACTGATGGACATGGTGGTGCACGACAAGAACGGCAGCGGCCAGTTCGAGATTCTGCAAGATCGCATCCTGGTCGGTCCTGTCAACAGCAAAGGCTGGTGGGCCGGCACCATCTTCGTTTTGGATTTTCGCTCCATCACCGATGAAGCCAATCTTCCCGAACCGGGAGACGTCTACCGCGTCCGCTTCCGAAGGCCATTTACCGCTGAGGACCAGATCCTCTTTACGGTACGAGAGGGCAGCGGCCTTGACGAGAAGGCCCTCAAATCGACCATGAAACAGATTAAAGCTGTGCCCAATCCGTACGTCGCAACCAACGCCATGGAGCCGGCAGTCTCCAATCCCTTGCTCAACCAGCGGCGCAGACTCCTCTTCACCCATTTGCCAGCCCGCTGCACCGTTAAAATCTACACTGTCAGCGGCGCGCTGGTCGATGTAATCGAAGTCGACAATCCGGCCGACGACGGCATTACGCATTGGGATCTTCTGACACAGGAAGGGCTGGAAGTGGCGGCCGGCATGTACATCTTCCACGTCCGTGCTTCGGATACGGGCGACGAGATGTTCGGAAAATTCGCAATTATCAAATAGACCGAAATGGGGAACAAACACAGATGGGAAAGCGGATACAACGTGTGATTGTGCGCGCAATTTGTCTTGGCGTTCTCGTCTCAGGAACGTCCGGATTCGCGCAGAAACCTCACAAGATGGGAACCACAGCGGCCAACTTTCTCGAAATCGGGTATGGCAGCGCCGGATGCGCCATGGGCGACGCTTATGTCAGCCTGGCAAACGACCTCTCGTCTATTTATTGGAATCCTGCAGGTTTGGCCTTCATGGAGCAGAGCGAAGCCCAGTTTATGGTTCAGCCCTGGCTGGTGGACATCAACACATCCTTCGCTGCTGTGGGGCTGATCCTGCCAAACCTCGGCACATTATCATTGGGACTCTTCCAGACTGGATACGGCGAGATGGACGTCACCACACTGGAACTGCAAGAGGGCACAGGCGAGCGTTTCACAGCAGGCGATCTCTCGATCAACCTATCGTACGCACGCAAGCTGGTCCAGTGGTTCGCTTTCGGCGTCTCGGTGAAGTACGTTTCGTCCAAAATCTGGCACAGCACGGCAAGCGCCATCGCTCTTGACCTGGGCGTCATCATCCACACCCACTTTTTTTCGACCACAGGCGAGCGCGATAACGGCATGCGCATCGGCATGAGCATCTCGAACTACGGCACCAAGATGCGTTATGACGGCATCGACCTGTTGACATCAATTGATATAATCCCCTACGAATCCGGCAATTACAAGGATGTGCCGGGCCAGTTCCGTATGAGTTCCTGGGAGCTGCCTCTCATCTTCCGTCTGGGCGCTTCGGTCGATCCGCTGGTGGCCGGTGGGCACCGCCTGACTCTGGCCGCTGACGCCCTGCACACCAACAATGCAGACGAATCAGCCAATCTCGGCGCCCAGTATCAGCTCACGTCGCCGAGTTTTGGGACTGTGTCATTGCGCGCCGGATACAAAGCCCTTTTCATGGATGATTCTGAATTCGGCTGGACCTTCGGCGGCGGTTTCGAGATGCGCTTGATGCGCAATGCCTCCATTAAAATCGACTACGCTTACCGCAGTGTCGGACTCTTCGGCAAAGTGCACGCCTATTCAGTGGGTGTCTGTTTTTAAAGATTTAGCAGGGAGACGCTCCGGCGGAGCGTCTCCCTGCTAAAGTAATTGGGATCCCTTTTTGAGCTGGAGTCGCATGCGTCACATTCCAACAGTGTGGATGATAATCATTGCTCTGCTGCTGGCATGTCTCAGTGTGGTCTGTGACCACGCGCGGGACAACGTTGAAAGCGAATCCATCCTGGTCCGGATAGCGGATAAAACCATCTCGGTCAACGAATTCATCCGCCGTGCCGAATACACTATCAGGCCGCCCTACTGCCGTGGCGGCTCGATGATTCACAAAAAAATCGTCCTCAACACTCTCATTGCTGAGAAACTCCTCGCCCTTGAAGCAGGAGAAAACAACGCCCTGGCGTCCAACAAGGAATTTCGGAACACCATCCGTGGCCGGAGCGAACAGGCCATGCGCCAGTGGTTATACGCCAACGATTTCGTTCGACCCGTTAACCTGGACAGCACAGAGATTGCGCGCCGATACAGGCTGGCCAATCGCCGCTACCAGATCGCCTACCTGACGGTAAAGGACAGCACAGTTCTTCGAATAGTAAAAGAGAAACTCGATGAGGATCTGTCGCTCGAAACCATCCATCGCATGTTTGGGGGACTTTCGGAAATTCCCGCACGTGAGGTACGCTGGGAGGATGCTGAACATCCGGCCGTCCACAAGGCGCTCTTCACCCGGCCTCTGAATAAAGACGAGATCATCGGCCCCGTTCAAATCGAGACCGACTTCCATACAGTAATCCAGATCCTCGGATGGCGCGAACAAGTGCCCGTTACCGATACAGAGGTCCAAGATAGATGGAACGCCGTATCGGAACGGATACGAATCGAACGCGCCGACTCTGCGTTTAACCGCTTTGTTGAGACACGCATGCGGGGCAGGCGGATGACCTTCCATCCCGAAACGTTTGTGCGATTCGTCCGGCTTGCCGCACCTCTTTACATGGTATCCGACACTGAGAAAGAGGACGCCTTCAACCAGCGTTTTTGGCAGGAGGACAATCCCCGTCCGCATACAGAGGACTTCAGTGAAGCGATAAACGAGATGGCGGACCAGCCCTTCCTAACGCTCGACAAGGAAACATGGACAGTAGCGCGCTTTATCGACGAGCTGGAAATCCACCCGCTGGTGTTCCGTAAACGGCGAATGAAATCTCAGGAATTTGCCGAGCAATTCCGCTTGGCCGTGGCAGACATGGTTCGCGACAAAGCTGTGACCGAAGAGGCCCGCAAACGAGGTTGTGACCGCGCGCCCGCCGTGGTTCGCAATGCAGCCATGTGGCGTGACGCCCTGACCGCCCTCTATCAGCGCAATCAGTTTCTGGAATCACAAGGCCGATTCAAAGCCTTCACTGCGAATCAAATACTAACCCTCGAAACGGCTCTGAATCCTTACATCGACGCCCTGCAACAGAAGTACGGCCGCGCTATCTTCATTGACACCGACGCTTTCAACAAAATCGAACTGACCCACATCGACGCTTTTGCTTTGCAGCGGGACACACCCTTCCCTATCGTAGTACCTGCATTCCCGATCCTGACAACGGACCATCTGCTCGATTTTGGACAAAAATTGGCGCGGCAACCGGCAAACAGAGGAGATCTATGAAAAACGTAATCGGACGTCTTCTTGCATTGATTGGAACGGCCCTGCTCATCGCTTGTGTTGCGGGACGTTTCACCTATGTAAAGGAAGGGACTCTCGCTCCAGGCAAGATCCGCTACGCCGGCGTCCGCTCGTCGGGATACGGCATCCGGCCGTTTCCTCAACCCGGAACGTGGCAGACCGCTGTTAAAAACGTCAGCGCGGTGTTGAACGGTGCAGCACCATGCGCCGTTTGGATCGTCGGCGTGCTCCACAGCGACCGCACCAGCTGCCGCCTTGAATTTCCCCCGGACGGTCGAAACTTGGACCATATCGTTTTTTCCGAGGAGGACAAACACGAGGCATACCTGGACTTTTTTGACAGCACGGGAATCAAGGTTTACCTGCAAGTAGAGCCGGCCCTGGCGCCCGTGTCCGAACTCATTGACCTGGTGCTCGACCGGTACGGGAGCCACTCCTGCGTAGTCGGTTTCGGCGTGGATGTGGAATGGCACCGCGAGTCCGAACGCCGGGACTGGGGTATGCCCGTGTCTGACGATTCGGCTTGCGTTTGGGAATACCGCGTCAAGACACACAATCCGGATTACCAGCTCTTCCTCAAGCACTGGGATCGCAAGTGGATGCCCAAACACTTCAGGGGCGACATCCTTTTTCTCAGCGACAGCCAGATGCTCAAGGGATTCGATGCCATGGTCCAGGAGTTCACCCGCTACTGGGCGGATCACTTTTACCCCAACGATGTGGGATTCCAGATCGGGTATGGATCGGATCGCGCCTGGTGGAAGCCGCTGTGCAATCCGGTCGGAGAAATCGGGCGCACAATCGCCTTGAACATCAGGCAGAAATGCAGTATCTTCTGGGTGGATTTCACCTTGATGGAAGCGATCCTGTCGCAACCTGAACCGACGCAGCGCAGGGAGGGCGCTTGATCAAAACGCCATTCGCCGCTTTTGGACTGTCTGTTCTGTTACTTGCCGGTTGTCACAAGAATATCGCTGGACCGGAGCAAATGGCCGAACCGGCAAAATCGGACTTTCCGGCTGTTACGGACACGGCCCATGTTGCCTGGGCCGGAGTCCGGTCGTCCAGCTACGGCATCAATCCCTTTCCGTCGCCCGGAGAGTGGACAAGCGCCATGCAGACCATGAGCGGGTATTTTACGGAATCATCCCCCTGCGCCATCTGGATCGTGGGTGAAATCTGGGGGTCGCGCACCTGCCACCTGTTTTTCCCGTCGGACGGAAGCGCTCACCCCAACATCTCATTCGACAGTCAGGACAGGCACGAGCCGTACCTGGACTACTTTGACCTTCACGGCGTCAAGGTCTTTTTGCAGGTTGAGCCGGCCAACGCCGACATCGGGACTCTTATCGATCTGGTGCTCGACCGGTACGGACATCACTCCTGCGTTATTGGATTCGGTGTGGACGCCGAGTGGTACCGCGAGGCCGACCATCCCGACTGGGGCGCGCACGTACCTGACGACTCGGCCGCAGCCTGGGAAACGCAAGTTAAAACCCATCATCCGGCCTATCGGCTTTTTCTCAAACACTGGGATCGCAGCTGGATGCCCCCCACCTACCGGGGTGACATTTTGTTCATCAGCGACAGTCAGGGTTTCCCCGACATGCCGGCCATGGTGGACGAATTCGCCGACTACTGGGCGGACCACTTCAAACCCAATCCCGTGGCGTTTCAGATCGGGTACGCGTGGGACAAACCGTGGTGGCAGTATCTCGGTACACCACCCAAAACACTGGGGCAAGCCATTGCCGACCGCGTCGAACAGACATGCGGCATCTTCTGGGTTGACTTTACACTTCGGGATGTCCTGCTCAACACCAGTGTAAGTGAGGACCCTGCATGAGGCACGGTCAGAAGACAGGGCAAATCTTGCAAAATCGGAGCGCAATACGCATCTTGTGTGTAATCTGTGGCCTGTTGGTGACCGTGTCTGGATGCGCGCCAAGGAAAACAAGCAGGCTTCCAGAACGCATCATCGGCGTTAAAATCTACGATCCGCCTGCGAATGTGAAAAACATTTTCACCCAGTGGAAATCGCTGGGCATTAACACGGTCTTTGCCAGCGAAACCGTGCTGACGGACGAAACCTTCCGCTCGCTTGCGCGACGGAACGGCATTGTCACCTTCCTCATCTTTCCCGTTTATCAGGATCCTGAAGCCCTGGCAACTCATCCTGAGTGGTCCGCCATCACCCAAACAAACGAAAAAGCAGTGGATGACTGGGTCGCATTCGCATGCCCGTCTAACGCTGCGTTTCGGCAAATGAAAATCGGCCAAGTCAGCCAAATGGTACGCGATCTTGATCCCGATTGTCTCAGCATCGACTTCATCCGTCACTTCGTGTTTTGGGAGATGGTCGCCCCCGATAGAACACTGGATACGCTTCCCAACACCTGCTTCTGCGACGGGTGCATGCGCGCCTTCCAAGAGGAGACCGGAGTATTCTTGCCGGACAGTCTGAAAACAGCGCACGACAGGCATCGCTGGATCTCTGACAACACGCTCGATGCATGGGTCCAGTGGAAATGCGATCTCATCACACAAACGGCGGAAGCGATTGCACAGGAAGCCCGCCAAGTCAAACCGGATATCCTGATCAACATCCACGCGGTGCCGTGGCGCCAAACGGATTTCGGCGGCGCTGTTCGCCTTGTGGCGGGGCAGGACTTCTCCACATTGGCAGGGTGCGCCGACCTCATCTCGCCCATGGTCTACCACCATATGGTCCGACGTCCCACGGCCTGGATTCACGCAGTGGTGTTGGATATGGCGGACGTTGCGGATCGTCCCATTCTCCCCAGTATCCAGGTCGGGAGAGCGTATCGTGATGAGGACCTGACCGCCGATGATTTCACGGCCGCTCTCGATGAGGCGCTGAAACCGCCATCGCGCGGCGTCGTATTCTGGAACTGGCCGTCCCTGGCCGCTGATCTGGAAAAAGCCGAGATCGTGAGAAAACGGCTGATCGGGAATCCGGTCGCCCCCCAGGAAACCATGGATATCGAGCAATCCATCCTGAATCGAAACAAGATACAATCGGAGCGACAGGATCCTTCTAAGAACAAAATCGACTGTCTGCTCCAAAACAGTGAATCGACGCATCATTTTGAGGAATGACTAATGAAAGCATGGATCTGTCTTGTCACGCCCCTTCTCATGGTTTCACTTATAGCATGCAGTCCTCCCAAAGTTGCAGGACCGCGTGAAGGCGAGCCCTGGATCGCTCTACATTGCCTGGAATACAACACTGATGCATGGCTCGATACTTTGGCGTCCGACCTGCCAAATCTGGCGCATCTGGGCGTCAACGTCCTCATTCTTGAAGTGGACTACAACTTTACCTTCACATCGCATCCGGAATTGCGGCGCGGAGAAGAACCGCTCACAAATTCCGCTGCCAAACGCTTCAGTCACGCATGCCGCGAGAACGGTATCCGGCTGATGCTCGAGTTTCAGTGTCTGGGACACCAGTCGTGGGCCGAAGAGACCTTCCCCCTCCTGACCCGGTATCCACACTTCGACCTGACACCCGGCGCTTTTCCCGGAAACAAGGACATTTACTGCCGCGAGTGGGATCCGCTTAATCCCGATGTCTATGCCACGGTCTTCGATTTGATGGATGAACTCATCGATGCGTTCGGCGCAGACGGCATCCACGTCGGCATGGACGAAGTCTTTCTACTGGGCCACGAACTGTCACCTTCAACAAAAGGGAAAGATCCGGCCGCGCTTTACGCCAGGGCTGTCAACGATCTTTATGACCACATCGTACGCAAGCGGGATCTTGAAATGCTCATGTGGGGTGACCGTCTCATCGACGGCTCTGTGTACGAATATGGGGAGTGGGAATCGTCTCTCAACGGCACAGCACCCGCAAT
>CAZDVF010000062.1:0-10172 GCA_964508725.1 uncultured bacterium
TCAGGCTTTCATGCGGGACAGAATCTGCGATTCGGAAACAAAAAAAGGCCCCCGGCAGGGTACCAGAGGCCCGATGATCCAACTTCGTTTTATGGAACGGCTTACTTGAGCTTCTTGAGCATCTTCTCGGCTTCCTTCTTGAACTTGGAATCATCCTCATCCACAGCGGGCAGGGACAATACCTGTTCGAGAGATTGACGCGCCAAATCTTTTTCATCCATGAATTGGTAGGTCCGCGCCAACTCCAAATGATGCTCGATATGATCCGGATCGATGGCAATGGCCTTCTTGAACATGTCTGCCGATTCTTCGTTTGACGCGTCAGGCACACCACCGTAGAGCACCTTGGCGAAGAATTTGAGCATGCCGCTCAGGTTGGCAATATTCTGATGCCAGCGTCCGAGGACATGGTATGCGAGATCAGCATTGGGATTGAGCGCTACAGCTTTGTCAGCTTCCTCCTTGACCATCTGGGAGAGCCGGATTTTCTCCTTGCCGCCCCTGAACAATGCCAGCCGGCCCAGAGCAACTGAAAGGCGGAAGTGCCCTTCCCAACCGTCAGGATGTACCTCCACCGCTTTTTCACACAGCTTTCTGGCTTGTGTGAAGTACGATTCTTTCTGGTGTTTCATCTCAATCCGGTCGGCAATCTCGGTATATTGATCACCAGCCTTCCACAGGGCCTCATAGTGTTCAGGATCGTAACTAATGACTGTCAGGTAGGCATCGGCCGCACCCTGGTGGTCCCATGCATCGGACAACCGGTCTCCCAAGGCCAAATATTTGGCCACCGAATCGGGCACACCTTCTTGAGCGCTCGCTGAAATGACAAAAACAAGACAGAGGATGATACCAATAAATAGTGATTGTTTCATCGTCCCTTTCCTCCCGTTTGAAATGATACTCTCACAATGTTCTATTTAGTAATGATTTTGGATAAAAACAAGGATTTTCTTTTCACACGATGACAAACGACAATCTGCTCATCATTCGCGGAGCAAGAGAACACAATCTCAAGAACATTGATCTTGACATCCCAAGGAATCGTCTGGTGGTCATCACCGGGCTATCAGGATCGGGCAAATCGTCTCTGGCGTTCGACACCATCTATGCCGAGGGTCAACGGCGTTACGTGGAATCCCTTTCAGCCTACGCCCGCCAGTTCCTGGGCCTGATGGAAAAACCTGACGTCGATTCCATCGAGGGGCTTTCGCCGGCAATTTCCATTGAGCAGCGAACAGCGAGTAAAAATCCCCGGTCAACGGTTGGGACGGTGACCGAGATTTATGACTACCTCCGCTTGCTCTTCGCCCGCGTCGGTATCCCCTACTGCTATAGTTGCGGCCGGCGTATCGAGAAGCAGACCATCCAGCAGATGGTCGACGCGTTACTGGATTTGAAAGCGGGCACCCGCATCCAGATTCTGGCGCCGGTGATCCGGGGACGAAAAGGGGAGTACCGGGACGTCTTCGATCAGATCCGGAGGGACGGCTACCTGCGCGTTCGGGTGGACGGCGAAATTCGCGAAGTGGATCAACCCATCAAATTGGAAAAGCAGAAAAAACACACGATCGAAGTTGTGATTGACCGGCTGGTGGTCGATTCAAAAATCGCCGAGCGGCTGGCTGATTCACTCGAGACAGCGCTGAACCTCTCGTCAGGCGTGGTCTTGGTGGATGTGGTGGGACAGGAAGAGCGGCTCTACTCAGCCCATTTTGCCTGCGTCCACTGCGGCATCTCCTACGACGAGCCGGAACCCCGCATGTTCTCGTTCAACTCGCCATTCGGCGCCTGTCCTGCATGCAACGGCCTGGGTTCAATCATGAAAATCGATCCTGATCTGGTCATGCCCGACCAGAGCCTCAGCATCGCACAGGGCGCCATCGTGCCGTGGGGCCAATCCCGCGACGGCTGGTACTTCACCATGCTGCGAACCGTGTCGGAAGCGTACGGATTCTCGCTCGATACGCCAATCGGAAAACTCACCGAAGAGCAGCGCGATGTCATGCTCTACGGTTCGGGCAAGCGGGAGCTCAAGTTTCGTTACACATCGACGACCCGCAAGGCAGAAGGCGTCTGGGTCAACAAGTTCGAAGGTATCATCAACAATCTGGAACGGCGCTACCGTCAGACCAATTCCCAGGGCGTTCGCAACTGGATCGAAGGTTTCATGACCGTGATGCTCTGTCCGGAATGCGGCGGAGCACGATTGAAAAAGGAGAGCCTGGCTGTCAAAGTCGATGGCCGGTCCATTCACGACGTGGCCACGCTGTCCATCAAACAATCCAGATCTTTTTTCACTGATATCAGGCTTTCCGCACGCCAAAAGACCATCGCCCGCCAGATTCTGAAGGAAATACGGGAACGCCTCCACTTCCTATCGAATGTGGGCCTGGATTATCTGACACTGGATCGGGCCGCAGGCACACTTTCCGGCGGCGAAGCCCAGCGCATCCGTTTGGCCACACAGATCGGCTCGCAGCTCGTGGGCGTCCTCTACATTCTGGACGAACCGTCCATCGGATTACATCAGCGGGACAACCAGCGCCTCATCGACACATTGACCACGCTCCGAGATCTGGGAAACACGGTCGTGGTGGTGGAACACGATAAAGCCACCATCCTGGCGGCGGATTATGTCGTGGACCTCGGGCCAGGCGCAGGACAGCATGGCGGACATGTCGTGGCAAGCGGAACACCCAAACAGATCATGCGTCTGAAGGATTCGCTCACCGGCCATTATCTGTCAGGGAAGAAATCCATTCCTGTGCCCGGAGAACGGCGGCAATCAAGCGGACATGTTCTGAGTCTCCGCGGCGCCACAGGCAATAACCTAAAATCGGTGGACGTGGACATTCCGTTGGGACTGCTGGTCTGCGTGACCGGCGTCTCCGGCTCCGGCAAATCGACGCTGATCAACGAGACGCTCTATCCTATCCTTCGGCGACACTTTTATCACAGCAGAACCGCTCCCCATGTGTACACAACACTGGACGGAATCGAACACATCGACAAGGTTATTGACATCGATCAGTCTCCCATCGGCCGGACACCCCGCTCCAATCCGGCGACTTACACCGGGCTCTTCACGCACATCCGCAATCTCTTCGCCCAACTACCCGAAGCGAAAATCAGAGGATACAAACCGGGTCGCTTCAGTTTCAACGTCAGGGGCGGTCGTTGCGAAGCCTGCGAGGGCGACGGTATCATCAAGATCGAGATGCATTTTCTGCCCGACGTCTATGTGCCCTGCGAGGTGTGCAAGGGCAAGCGGTACAACCGCGAGACATTGGAAGTCAAATACCGGGGCCGCTCAATCGCAGACGTGCTGGACATGACTGTGGAGGAGGCTCTCGCCTTTTTTCAGCGGATCCCACCTGTCCGGCGCAAACTCGAAACGCTAACAGATGTGGGCCTGGGTTACATCCACCTGGGACAGCCGGCCACAACCCTCTCGGGCGGCGAGGCCCAACGGATCAAATTGTCCACAGAACTTTCGAAGATCTCCACTGGGAACACGCTCTACATCCTGGATGAACCCACCACGGGCCTTCACTTCGAGGATATCCAGATGCTGCTGGGCGTGCTGAACCGACTGGTGGAAAAGGGCAATACCGTGGTGGTCATCGAGCACAATATGGACGTCATTAAAACAGCGGACTGGATCATTGATCTGGGTCCGGAAGGTGGAGACGATGGAGGGAAGGTGATGGCCATCGGCCCGCCGGAAAAGATTGTCTCTGTTCAGAAATCGTACACCGGTCAGTTTTTAAAAGAAGAGTTGAACCAATAGACTGCTTGAGCTCTCGGTTGAAGGTACTGAAGCATCATCGCCTCGAATCAGACGAGACATGCATGGTGCCTTCGGGAACAGCATCCAACACAAGACGAGGATGTTATTGGTGGAAAAAGTAAAATCAAATGGTCTGTGGATTAAAATCTTGATTTTTTCACTAAAAATATGTAAACTAAATACTTTCGTATAAGCGAATTGTTAGTGAATGGTGATTCTAAAGACACTCTTTGCAGCGCCCGCCGATGACTGGATCCGATTCGTCGGATTCCTGAGCGGAATTGCGTTGTTCATCGCCGTAGCAGAACTGGCGCGAAAGCATGCCGGCTGGTCTCCGGAAGTGAACCGCAAGCTGGTGCACGTGCTGACCGGTGTTCTCATCTTCTTCACACCGTACATCTTTGAATCAGGGAAACCTTTGATCTGGATGGCCGTCCTCTTCATCGTTGTGAATGCGCTGGGAATTCAAACGGGTAAACTAAAAGGGATACACGACACGTCCCGGCATAGTTATGGCACGGTCTATTACCCTCTGACTTTCCTGATTCTGGTCATCACCTGCTGGCAAAATCATCGTGTCGTGTTGATGCTTTCAATGCTCATTCTGGCCCTGGCGGACGCCGCTGCAGCTATCGTGGGCGAGACCATTCCGAATCCGCACTCCTACAGGCTGGGACGGGATAAAAAGTCGTGGGAAGGATCATTGGTCATGTTCACCGTGTCCTTCCTGATCGTGGCGATTTTGCTGCCATTGATCGGATCGATTGACAGTTGGCAGGTTTCATTGACAGAAGCCGCATGGATTGGTATCATAACTGCGGTGGTAGCCACAGCATTGGAGGGTCTCTCCAGCGGTGGTTCTGACAATCTCACAGCGCCCCTGGGCGCGGCATTCATTCTGTCTTTCATGGTGTCACAGCCGATGGATGCGAAACATACTCTGGTCTTGGGCATGGGACTGGCCCTGATCGTCGCTGTGCTCTCGTACCGAACCAGATTATTGTCGGTCAGTGGCAGCGTGGGCACTTTTTTATTGGCTACTCTGATCTTTGGCGTCGGTGGATGGAAGTGGGCGCTGCCCATTCTGACATTTTTCGTCCTGTCCAGCCTGCTTTCAAAGCTTGGGAGAACCTACAAATCACGTTTCAGCTTGCTGTTCGAAAAAGCCGACCAACGTGATATTGGTCAGGTTCTGGCCAACGGAGCTGTAGCCGGAAGCGCCATACTGGGATCTTACTTTTTCCCACATCGGATCTGGTTCGTTCTCTATCTCGGCGCTTTGGCCGCTGTCAACGCCGATACCTGGGCAACGGAAATCGGAATTTTCTCAAAACAGTCGCCGCGGTCAATCTTGACATTCCAACAAGTGGATCACGGGTGTTCCGGCGGCATCTCACTGCTGGGGCTTGTCAGCGCGCTAACCGGATCGTTTATCATCGTGCTGATCGGCTGGCTCTCAGCTTCGTGGCATCCTGAACTCAGTGTCACACAAAGTGTATTCTGGATTGTCGTCCTGGCGGGATTTCTGGCCAGTCTTGTGGATAGCGTGCTTGGTGCATCACTGCAAGCCCAATACAAATGCCCCATCTGTCATAAAGTGACGGAAAGACAAACACACTGTAAGGGAGAAAAAACGTTGCACATTTCCGGTCTGGCCTGGATGAACAACGATTGGGTCAATGGATTGTGCGCCTTAAGCGGTGTGCTGTTTTCTTTCATTGGACTAGGAATCATTTAATCAGATCATGAACTGTTTCAACTTAACATTTTACATTAATATGAAGGAGGATGTATGAAAGTTGCTGTCATCGGAAGTGGTTACGTCGGCCTTGTTGCTGGTGCCTGTTTCGCTGAATCGGGAAACCAGGTCATTTGCATGGATAAAGACCAACGCAAAATTGACAGCCTGCTGAACGGTATCATTCCTATTTACGAGCCCGGTCTTGATGCCATGGTCGAAAAGAATGCCAAAAACGGGCACCTTCGGTTTTCAACGAACATGAAGGAAACCGTTGAACAATCGACCATCATTTTCATCGCTGTGGGAACACCGCCCGACGAAGACGGATCAGCGGATCTCTCTATGGTTCTGGGCGTGGCCAAGGAAATCGGTCAACACATGAACGGATGGAAGGTTGTTGTTGACAAGAGCACTGTGCCCGTTGGAACAGCCAAAAAGGTTCGGGCAGTCATCGAAAAAGAGACCAAACATCCGGTTGACGTGGTGTCCAATCCCGAATTTCTGAAGGAAGGGGCGGCCATTGACGATTTCATGTACCCGGACCGCGTGGTCATCGGAGTCAGCAGTACCAAAGCAACTGAGGTCATGAGAGAGCTGTATACGCCCTTTGTCCGCACCGGCAATCCCATTGTCGTGATGGATGTGGTTAGCGCCGAGATGACCAAGTATGCAGCCAATTCCATGCTGGCCACGAAGATTTCATTCATGAATGAAATCGCCAACCTCTGCGACCGCGTTGGCGCCAATGTGGAAAATGTTCGACAGGGCATCGCCACTGATTCGCGTATTGGTCATTCGTTTATTTTTCCCGGTGTCGGTTACGGCGGATCCTGCTTCCCCAAAGATGTCAAGGCTTTGATCCGAACGGCCAGGGACTATCATTTCGACACACGCATTCTGCGCTCAGTTGAGGATGTTAACGACGATCAGAAGAAAATCCTCATTCCGAAAATCCAAAAAGAGCTGGGTAACGATCTCACGGGAAAGACTATCACATTATGGGGCCTCAGTTTCAAACCCAAGACGGACGATATGCGCGAAGCGTCCTCACGCGTCATCATTCACGAGCTCCACAAACTGGGCGCCAAGATCAACGCCCACGATCCTGTGGCGATGGATGAAGCCCGAAGACTCAAATTGGACGAAAAGGTCACCCTATTCGACGACAATTACGAAGCTCTGAAGGATTCGGACGCTCTGGTTCTCGTCACTGAATGGCTGGAATACAGGGAACCTGATTACGAAAAAATGAAAAATCTGCTGCGCACACCAGCTGTTTTCGACGGGCGCAATATCTACAAGCCCGAGAAAATGCGTGATATGGGATTCACCTATTACAGTATCGGCCGTCCGTAACATGCGATATCGGGCAATACAAAATTTGCACCATACATGGAGGTGCTATGCGAAAGAAAAAGCGACAACAAAAGCCGCTCGGTGATCAATCTCATAGCAGAGCATTTCTTGACAAGGGCTGGGTCATTGCAAACCACATCCTGGTTTCATTTCACGTAGCCTTCATCTCGTCAGTGCTCTCCATCCCTGCGGCCATCAGCGCCCGGAGCGACGTCTTGAAATATATGTTCACCAGCTCTGAGACGGTGATTTCCATCGTGTTTTGGTATATCACATTCCACGTCGGCGTGACCATTCATGAGATGGGGCATTATATCAAGGCCGTCAAGATCAACGCCTTGAACCAGGTTTTCCTGTCTGACGCACAAAAGAAGATGGAACAGAACATCGTCTCCCGCTTCTTCTGGTACGTGAAAATGTTTCTTCTTATTCCGTGGGGCAAGTTCACAGGCGTCGAAAAAACAGGCCTGGATTACCATCCTGACGCGCCTTACAACCTGGCTGTTTCGGCCGCCGGCCCTGCATCCAGCCGCAACTTGGGTGTAGTAGCGCTCCCTGTGGCGATCCTCATGCTGTTCTATGGATTGACTGGCCATCACGAGACGATCGTCTACATCGCCCGTCTCATTTTGGGCATGGGTGTTGTCGGACTGCTTGACTTCCTCATGGCCGATCCCGGCAAGTATAAGGAATTCAAGCAACGAGAATCCGTTGCTGCAGAACGATCCCGGCGCGTGTCGAAGACCAAAAGCACCGAAACATGGGCCGGAATGGTTGCCAAAGTGAAAGCCATGCTGGTCCATACGCGGATGCAGAATATGGACCTGCCCAGCGGCCAGACGGTTTCCGTGCCATGGGAATTCCGCAATTGCGGTATGGGCGGACGGCACACTGAAAAAGAGTTTCCCGAGAGCAACATCAGTATGCAGGAAAGCATGTTTATCCCCCTGAGCGCCAAGGATTATGAAGAAGCCCAGGAGATGACTGTCAACTTGCAAAACCGTCTCAAGGAAATCATTGAAAACGAAGAGGGATGCACTGTTAAGGGCATCGGCACTGAAGGCGGTGTCGCGGCATATATTAAAAAAGAAGCATCTGACACCCTTCCTGTCCAGCGCTTGTGGCGCATGCAGAAGCAGGCCATCATCGACTGCGGATACGTCCCTGGCCAAGACGTGGCCATGGCAATTGATCCGGCCATGAGCGAATGCCAGAACGCTTATCGAGAGGCGACCGGGCTTGAAGAAGCCGTTGGTACATACCAGGCCTGGCGCGATAAAGAACAGAAAGTTTTGAGCCGCGATGATGTGCTCGAGATTTACCGTAAGGCCATTGAAGACGACGATCTTCCCATTGTGTCGATTGAGGACGGATTTGCCGAAGATGACGACGAAGGCTGGCGCATTCTCATGAAGAGCCTGGGAGACCGGGTCATCGTCATTGGTGACGACAGTGTCACGACCAAGGATTCATCCATCGAACGGGCGGCGGACGAAGGATTGAACAATGCGGCCCTCATTAAGTTGAATCAAATCGGAACGGTCTGTGAAGGTATGTTGGCCATGCTGACTGGCATCGGCAAAAAGCTGCAGTTGGTCGTTTCGCACCGATCCAAATCACCGATTGAGGATTTCGAGGCCCAGACAGCGCTGTCGTCCAAGGCCATGGGTTTGAAATGCGGCGGCGGATCCAACTCGGAACGCGTTCACAAGTACGAATCGGTCTCGCGGATCATTCGTGCCGCGATCCAGCAAACTGAGAAGGTCACAAAGAAAGAGGCCGAATCGCTGGCCGACAAATTCATCAAAGACCTGACCATAACCGAAATCGTTGGCAGGGAGGCATCCACAAACACCGGTATCCCGACGGTCGGTATCGAGGTCAAGGCAGGCATCCCGGGAAGCGGCAAATACGAAAACCTGCTGGTGTTCGAAGGCGCCACCCCTTTGGGAACCTCTGCGGGAACCGATGAGGCCATTCACCTCATTGACAGCATCATCGAGAAGGGCCCGGTTGTCGAAAAATACCCTGATCTTTTTGTAGAAAAAGGGGATAAAACCTACGCCTTTAAAAAAGAGATCAAGCAGGATACAATTGACGCGAAGAAGGACAAAGATCTCTCAGAAATCTGGCGGCGCGCCAATCGCTACGGCGGCAAGGGCTGCCTGAATGCCGTGGACAATGTGACCAACGTCCTCTCAAAAGCCTTTGTCGGTAAAAAAGTCTCGGATCTGGGCGATCTGGTCGACATTGACAGGGCGTTGCTCAACATCGAGAAGGAGATCGCCATCGAACGCGGCAAACTCAACGCCAATGCAGCGGACGATGAGATGATCGCCATCATGCAGCGGAAAGCCAATATAGGCATGAACGCCATTCTATCCCTTTCGCTGGCTCTGGCCCGGCTTCGGGGCGCAATCGAGGGTCAAGCCCTGTGGGAAATCATGCGCGAAACCATGGTTCATACCATAGCGAAAGTCATGGCGGCCAACGGCGGCAAAGACTTGGTTGCCAAGCTGAAAGACCGTACAGCGTCTTTCGAGATCGAAAACAAGAAAATCGAAAAGGGCGCCGCTTTTACGAAGGACGACGAAAGTGCCATCACCGCCAGGGTAGCGGACAAGATCAAGGCGTTGGAATCGGCCATGAAAGGTAAAAAGGAGGACGCTTTGTGGCAGGCCTTCGCCGAAACACTTTCATTTGATGATCTGACTGTTGGACTCCAGATCGTTAATGAGACGAAACCTGAAAACATCGAGCTTCACGATCTGCTCAGAAAACAAATGCCGATCTACGTCTCGTAATTGAAATTCATTCACGGGGGGGATTGATCATGAGTCTGCTACCTGTCACGTGCATCCGCCGTCCGGTGGCAGACTCTTTTTTTAGAATTTTTTGAGATATCCCGCCGGGGCATCTCAAAACAGACCAATGTCTCCTCCGAAGGGATAGATCGGGGAACATTTCTACACTTATGAAGGATTCCGGTTATGGCACAACGCGCCACAAAGAAAAAAAACCGGAAACGCCTTTTTTGGCTCCTATTTATTCTGTCGCTGGTAGGCATCATTGTCATCTTTTCATCCGGCCATAGAGGATTCATCCAGCAGATCCGGCGCCGGTCCGAGCGAGCCAGGCTGAAAAAAGAAATTCAACTGCTCGAAGCAGACCAAGCTGAAAAGGAAATGCAGATCGAGAAACTCCACGATCCGGAAGAAATCGAAAAGATCGCGCGGGAAGAATACGGTATGGCCAAAGAAAATGAAAAGGTCTATCGGGTCG
>CAZDVF010000063.1:0-10118 GCA_964508725.1 uncultured bacterium
TCCATTCTCAGTGCGTCAACGCTGTGAAGGCATATGACAATCAAGGCGATTTTGTTAATTACGTCAATGGAGCCAATATCGCAGGCTTTCTCAAAGTCGCCGACGCCATGATGGACCAGGGCGTCGTGTAAATCCATTTTCATTCGGATAATAAAAGCGGGACGTGCTTCAATGCGGCATGCCCCGCTTTCTTTTTGAGACTTTAAAAAAAGGTTGCGATTGGACATGGAATCCTGTACACTGAATTCGAGAGATGGGTGTCATCTGCATCGGAGTTAACAGTATGAAGAAAGAGATGGATACGATCAAGAAAGGAGCCGATCCGTTCCGGATTGAGGACAGCCAGGATCGACGATTTCATACTTTTCAAAGCCTGATGCGATTCCGAATTCGCGATGTATTGATTGTATCGAGTCTTTACGATTTCTACATTTTCGAAGAAGGCGGACGGCTTTACGAGATTCTGAACAGTGAATACCGGGGGCTCAATCTCACGCATACGCCCGAGCTGACGCGGGTCTCAAGCGGGAGAGAAGCCATCAATCTGCTAAAGACAGAGCGGCAGCGGTTTGACATGGTCATCGCCACTCTGCATATCGAAGATATGCGCCCCGCTGTTTTTGCTTTAAAACTTCGACGCAAGGGCTTTGATCTGCCTGTTGTCATGCTGGCTTTTGACAATCGAGAGTTGGCCGAGATGCTGGCCCACAAGGAGGATGCGTTTTTCGATCAGGTATTCGTCTGGGAGGGAAATTACCGTCTTCTTTTGGCTATGATCAAGCACATGGAAGACCGGATCAATGTCGAACATGACACAAAAATATTGGGCGTACAATCGATTCTTGTGATTGAGGATGCCATTCGGTACTATTCTGCGCTGCTTCCCGTTCTCTATGTTGAAGTCATCAAACAGTCTCAACGGTTGATCAGGGAAGGCATCAACCTGTCGCACAAGAATTTACGTCAAAGAGCCAGGCCGAAAATTCTGCTGGCTAAGAGTTTCGAAGAAGCCGAGGCATACTATTCCCAATTTCACGAGACGATTTTAGGCATTATTTCGGATGTCGATTTCGATAAAGGCGGAAAGACCGATTCAGAAGCGGGTTTTACATTTGCACAGACAGTCCATGCCAGGCATTTTGACACACCGATCCTGTTTTACTCCGCTTTACCAGAAAATCGTCAGAAAGCCGAATCACTGAATTGCAGATTTATTGACAAGGACAATCCTGATATTGTGGAAGCTTTGCGTGACTTCCTGGCAGGGGCGCTGGGTTTTGGAGACTTTGTCTTCCGGCTGTCTGATGGACGTGAGGTCGGTCGGGCTTCCAACCTGCTGGATTTGGAGAAGCAGCTCATGCGCATCCCGCTTGAGAGCTACCGTTTTCATGCCGAGCGAAATCATTTTTCCAACTGGCTCAAGGCCAGGACTGAGTTCTGGCTGGCCCGAGAAGTCAAGCCGCGAAAAGTGTCCGATTTTCCCTCATTGCCGGAGATGCGAGATAATCTGATACAGACGTTGCGTGAATACCGAAACTTGCAACAGAGAGGGATGGTGACCGATTTTGATCCAGAACTTTTTGATCCGCACACCAGCATATCAAAGATAGGCAATGGATCGCTGGGTGGGAAGGCCCGAGGTCTCAGCTTCTTTAACATGTTGATGAATATGTGTCAAATCCACAACAAATTTGATGGTGTTCGTATTTTCGTACCGTCGGCAGTTATTGTGGCAACGGATGTATTTGATGCTTTCCTCGATATGAACAATCTTCGCCGTTTTGCTCTGGAAGAACAGGATGATGCCAAGATCCTCCGTCACTTTATGATGGCGGATCGGTTTCCGAAATTCGCTCTGCGGAATTTAAAAGCATTTCTCGAACTAGTCAAGACTCCACTGGCTGTCCGGTCTTCAGGCTTGCTTGAGGATTCACATGTTCATCCCTTCGCCGGTGTATACGAAACGCGCATGCTCCCCAATACGGGCTCCGATACCCAAGCGCGGCTGGATCGGTTGCTGGCCGCCATCAAGCAGGTGTATGCGTCAGTTTATTTCATGGGGACTAAAGAGTATATTCGTGCGACCTCTTTCCGTGTTGAAGACGAGAAGATGGGCGTCATTATTCAGGTGATTTGCGGATCGGCCCACGGAAGCCGGTTTTATCCGGTTTTTTCAGGAACGGCCCAGTCGTACAATTTCTATCCTGTTCGGCCGCAGACTTCGTCCGATGGTATCGCATCAGTAGCCTTAGGTTTAGGGAAGATGGTTGTCGAGGGAGGAACCACACTCAGATTCTGTCCCAGATATCCCAATCATATCATTCAGATTTCGACTGCCGAGTTGGCGCTGGCTAACAACCAGCGCGAGTTTTTCGCTCTCGATCTGACGGGAAATGACACGTCGGGCACAGCCGCCGATGAAGAGCACGTCAGGCGATACACACTCATGACCGCAGAAGAAGACGGCACACTGGATTTCATCGGATCAACCTATTCATCTGATAATGATGTAATCTACGACGGTATCTCCCGCCCGGGATTGCGGCTGGTCACTTTTGCGCCCATTTTGAAAAATGATTTGTTCCCGTTATCCAACATTTTAAAACTTTTACTGGACCTTGGTAGCTGGGGAATGGGGCTGCCTGTGTATATCGAATTTGCAGCCGATTTGGCTGGCCCGAAATCCGAGCCCCACAAGTTTAGCGTGCTCCAGATCAGACCCATGGTGTTGACCCGTGAAGTTGATACTGTCGATATCGAAAAAACGGACGCCAATCAACTCATCTGCCGCAGTCATCAGGTTCTGGGCAATGGCGTGCTAGATGATCTGTTTGATATCGTCCTTGTCGATCGCAGTCGTTATGACCGGGCTAAAAGCCGGGAGGTTGCCGAAGAAGTAAACCGGTTCAATCAGAAGCTTCTGGCAGAGAAGCGGCCCTATCTGCTCATTGGAGTCGGCCGCTGGGGATCATTCGACCCTTGGCTGGGCATCCCTGTCAAGTGGGATCAGATTTCCGGCGCGCGGATCATCATCGAGACCGGATTTGCTGATTTTTCCGTGGATCCATCGCAGGGATCCCATTTTCTGGAGAATTTAAATTCATTTTCGGTCGGATACTTCACAGTGCACACCGCCAGAAAAGACTGTTTTGTTGACTGGGACTGGTTGTCAACGCAGGAACCGGTCGAGACTCAGAACTATACATCGCATCTACGTTTCTCACATCACATCCTGGTTAAAATGAATGGAAGGAAAAGCAGTGGAATTATTTACAAACCTTCCTAATATTCCGTCGGATTATAATAAGGTGCAGGTTCTGTCTCGACATTTTGATTGATTTTCAAACCACTGGCTCTGCCAGTGGTTCTCGATCCTAAACTGGTCAGCACTGACGTGCCTACTTTGAATCCACCGCTACACGGTGAATTCAAAGCCACCCGCTTTGCGGGTGGTTGTTTACTCCGAAATGGGTTGCATTCGATGAGCGAATTTTGTACCTTTCGCTACTATTTTCCCAGTCGATTTCTTTTGGAGAAAATTGGCCAATTTTTCACTATTAAAACCTGTATCACATAGGAGTGTATCATGAATCAGGACGAAACGGATCAACTGAAAGCCGCACTGGGCGCTGACGATTTTCAGAAAATGTCGGCCATCGACAATCCCAAACTGCATCAATTTGTTGCCGATTATGTTGCCCTTTGCCAACCAGAGAAAGTATTTGTTTGTACCGACTCCCAGAAGGATCTTCAGTATGTCCGCGAGGCTGCTGTCAGAAACAAGGAAGAGACCAAGTTGGCCGTAGACGGTCATACCGTCCATTTTGACGGATACAACGACCAGGCTCGTGACAAAGCCCACACCAAGTTTCTCTTGCCCAAAGGTGTGGATCTCGGCCCCAATATCAACTCGATCGATAAAAGTGAGGGCGTGGCCGAAGTTCGAGAGATCATGAAAGGAATCATGAAGGGAAAGGAGCTTTACGTCCGCTTCTTCTGTCTTGGGCCTGTCAATTCCAAGTTTTCTATTCTGAGCTGTCAGTTGACCGATTCGGCATACGTGGCGCACAGCCTCGACCTGCTCTACCGCCAGGGATACGAGGCTTTCAGGAAAGCCGGTAACAATCCGAATTTCTACAGAGTGATCCACAGCGCTGGTGAGCTGAAGGAAAATATGACCAGCAAGAATCTGGACAAACGGCGCATTTACATCGATACCGACGACAAGATCGTGTACAGCACCAATACCCAGTATGGTGGAAACACCCTGGGCCTTAAGAAACTCTCCATGCGTTTGGCCATCAAGCAGGCGTCCACCGAGGGATGGCTGTGCGAGCACATGTTCGTGATGGGCGTGCACGGACCCAACGAACGGATGACGTATTTCACGGGCGCATTCCCATCACTCTGCGGCAAAACATCCACTTCGATGATGATGGGCGAATCCATCATCGGTGATGACATCGCCTACCTGCGCAACATCGACGGCAAGGTTCGCGCCGTCAATGTCGAGGCCGGCATGTTCGGCATCATCATGGGCATCAATTCCAAAGACGATCCCATCATCTGGAAGACGTTGCACAGTCCCAACGAGATTATTTTCTCCAACGTGCTGATGACGCCCGAAAAAGGAGTGCACTGGATCGGCAAAGACGGTGATGTGCCACCCAGGGGCTACAACCATTCGGGCGACTGGACGCCGGGGAAGAAAGACGAAAAAGGCAATGAGATCACACCGTCTCACAAGAATGCACGGTTTACTGTTAATCTCAGGAAACTTGAAAATGCCGATCCCAAGATTGATGATCCGGCCGGTGTGGAAGTCGGCGGCGTCATTTACGGCGGACGCGATTCCAGCGCATGGGTGCCGGTCCGCGAGGCCTTCGACTGGAAGCATGGCATCATCTGCATCGCATCGGCTCTCGAATCGGAGACCACGGCGGCTACGCTGGGTCAAGAGGGTGTGCCCAAATTCAATCCCATGTCAAATCTCGATTTTGTATCCATCCCCTTGGGACAGTATATCGTCAACAATCTCGATTTCGGCGCCAAGATCGCGACGCCCCCTCCGATCTACGGTGTAAACTACTTTCTCAAAGGCAAGGACGGCGAGTTTTTAAACGCCAAGACCGACAAGGGCATCTGGCTGAAATGGATGGATCGCCGTTTTTACAAAGAGATGGATGCTATTGACACACCCATCGGACGCATTCCCAGATATACTGATTTGAAAATGTTGTTCCAGGATGTGCAGGGCAAAACCTACACTGAAGAAGCATACACTGAACAGTTTACCATCCGGATCAATGAGCTTTTGGCCAAGATCAACCGGATCATCGATATTTACAAAAAGGTGCCTGATGCGCCGAAAATCCTTTTTGATACACTGGATGAAGAAATTGCCCGTATCAAAGAGGATCAGGGCAAGTTTGGTGACTACATTACGCCTGAGAAATTGATGTAGTCCAAACAAGTCTGAACGAATCATCAGAACGTGAAAATGCGAGAGGGTCAGTGGTGCCAGGTCACCGCTGATCCTTTTTTTATCAATTGTGCCTCATAATCCCTGTTTTGTCCGCAAAGCTTGCTTGGATGACAAGAACAAAGAATCACTTGTTTTTCATGGAAAAATTTTGCATCATATTGACATGAGTTTCAGATAATATTGGGGAGAAGTTGACAGGAGGAATCTGTGGCCAGAATCCTGATTGCTGACGACGAGACATCTGTGCGGTCGCTGTTAGTCCGTATTGTAGAGAAAATGGGACACGAACCAGTTGAGGCCTGTAACGGAAAAGAAGCTTTTGACCTCTTTCGTCACGGGGCTTTCGATTTGTCGCTCATTGATATCCAAATGCCCGAGATGGACGGCATCGGTTTTCTCGAACACGCGAAGGAGATAGATCCCGAGGCGGTGATCATCGTGATGACGGGTTTCCCTTCAGCCGAGACCATTATTCAGACGATTGAGGATGACGGGTATACTTATATTGCCAAACCTGTCCATGTCGACCAGGTTATTGATCTCATCAATCGTGGTCTGGAATTTCGGAATCAGCAGAAAAACAAAGAATGATAATCTCAGATTTTAGCAATCGTGTAAAAAGGAGGTCATTACCTTTGACTGTTTTTCTTGACAAGGAGAACAGGCCCAGTAAGGGCGATCTGGGAAAAATGCCGGCTGAAACGTATCCTGTGTGGAACCAGATCCTGGTGCACTTGTCAGCAACGTATCCGCAGATCACTGAGAAATGGCAATTCGGCAAGCAAAGCGGCTGGACGCTTCGTGTCATCAGTAAAAAGCGAACGGTTGTATAACTTCTGCCCGACGCAGGGTCTTTTCGAGCGGCGTTGGTATACGGAGTTAAAGCAACACAAGCCGCTCTTGAGAGTTCACTTCCTGCTGACATCAAAGAGATCATTCAATCAGCGAGAGTCTACGTCGAAGGGCGGGGATTCAGAATTAACGTTGAGAACGCGGATGTTTTTGATTATCTAAAAATCCTCATTCATTTCAAGATGAACAGCTAACCCACTTTCACTTACCTTTGATATCTTTTACAATTCATGTAACATATTGTCCAGAATGACGTATAGTAATATGTTTGATACGCATCCTCAAGCATAACAGGGAGTACTGTAAATGCAAACCATTACGAAGAATGAAGAGCGTATCCTCCTGTCCATACTCCAACTGAGAGACGACGCGTATCTGGTTGCTATCAAGAGGCATCTTGCAGATGTGCTGCACAAGACTGTCTCTCTCACGTCGATTCATCTTCCGCTGAGCCGAATGGAATCCAATGGTCTGGTTGAGAGCCGTTGGGGCGAGGCTACAGCCGTGCGCGGTGGAAGGCGGAAAAAGATCTACTCGGTCACAAGGCTTGGATTCTCAGTTTTGGACGAATACAAGCGCGTTCAGGATGCGCTGTGGAAAAATTACACCAAACTGGCAACCTCATAGACAGCCGGTTGAGGCATGAAACAAGGTTCCCCTACATTCTTTTCTTTTTTGCTGGCGCGTTCTGTTCGTGAGCCGAACCGAGAATCTGTCGTCGGCGATTTTGAAGAAGTCTTCCACGAAATAGAATCAAAGAAAGGCCGAGGCCTGGCTCTGGCGTGGTATGGATTTCAGATTGCCAGGCTGGGGTTTGTTCAGTCACTCAAATCATTGGGTTGGAGTTGGATTATGATTGGCAATTACTTGAAAGTCGCATTTCGAAATTTGAAGAAGCACGCCGGATATTCGATCATCAACATTACGGGTCTGGCTGTGGGCATGGCCTGCTGCATTCTGTTCTATCTCTGGGTGCAGGATGAACTGAGCTTTGATCGGTTTCATGCGCAAGCTGACCGACTGTATCGCATTGTCTCTCACAGAGACGGGGCATGGACTGGAAGCTCTCCCTTTTCTCTGGGACGGGTGATGAAACAGGATTTTCCGGAAATTCTGAAAAATACCCGTTTTCTGAACAGGCAAATTCTGATCCGATACGGGGATGCTCTGTTCTACGAGCAAGCAGCATTGGTGGACCCCGATTTTTTGGAGATGTTTTCGTTTCCTCTGATTCACGGTGATCCGGCAACGGCATTAAATGTGATAGAGACTGTGGTTGTCACTGAGACAGCGGCGCGCAAGTATTTTGGGAATGAAGATCCTGTAGGTAAAATCGTCACGATGAATAATGAACGCCAACTCAGTGTGACGGGTGTGATCCAGGATCCGCCTTTGAATTCAACCATGCAGTTCACCATGCTGGTGCCGTTCCGAATTGCGGGAGAGCGAATGGACCAATCGTGGTGGCTGGGCTCCGATTCCTATGTGCTGCTCCGGGATGATGTAAACCTGGATGACCTGCGGTCCAAGATTGCCGGAACCGAACTAAAATACGACAAGCGGATCGAATCCAAGCAAGTGACCAATGATCTGCAGCCGATCGTGCGCATGCATCTGTACGGTTTGAACGAGACCGGTCCGATTCTTTACGTCTATCTGTTTTCGTTTATTGCTGTGATCATCCTGCTCATTGCCTGTATCAATTTTATCAACCTGGCCACAGCTCGGGCGAGCAATCGGGCCAGGGAAGTCGGTTTACGAAAGGTTGTGGGCGCAGGAAGAGCGAGTATCATCCGGCAGTTTTTTGGTGAGTCGCTGCTAATGTCATGTTTTGCCTTCATCCTGGCCATAATAATGGTGATACTGGTGATGCCCCATTTTAATCAGCTTGCCGGAAAACAGCTTGCCATGAATCCGGCTCAAAATCTCTCTATTCTCATCGGTCTTTTTGCCATTGCAGCGTTTACAGGGATTGTGTCCGGCAGTTATCCCGCCATTTTGCTTTCTTCGTTCAAGCCCATTAAGGTTCTGAGGGAGTCGGCTTCTTCGGGCGCTAGAAATCCACTGCTCCGACGCATCCTGGTTGTGTTCCAGTTTACGATGGCGATCATCCTGATCATCGGTTCGGTGATGATTCAGCGGCAGATGAATTATATCCGAAATACCGACCTGGGATTTGTGCGGGAGAATGTGATTCGCATCCCGATGAATGATGATCTCCGACCCAATTATGACGGTTTCAAGAATGCACTTCTACAAAATCCCAATATTATACATGTAACATCTGCAAACAGTTCACCGAACCGTGTGGGGAACATCAATCCCTTTTACTGGGAGGGCCGCAGTTCAGATGAGTATGAAACGCTTAATTTTGTGACAGTTGATTTCGATTATTTTGAGACATTCGGGATGGAAATGGCCGCAGGGCGGAGTTTCTCGCGCGACCATGCCACCGATGGTCAGAATTATATTGTCAACGAGGCTTTGGTGGAGCACACAAAATTGCAGCCACCCCTGGGCAAGATGCTCTCGATGTGGACCCGGGAAGGGCAAATTATCGGTGTGGTCAAGGATTTTCATGCCCGTTCTTTGCACAATGCGATTGGACCGGTGGCGTTCCTGCTGACGAAGGACTGGCCGCACAACTGGCTGTTTGTGAAACTGAATTCCGCTGAGATCCAGTCGTCTCTGGATTTTGTCAAATCGGTGTGGACAGATTATGCCGGCGGCTATCCCTTTACCTATCAATTTCTTGACGATGTGTTCGAGGCGCAGTACAGCGGTGATGCCCGCATCGGAGATATATTCAGGAATTTTACAGTTCTGGCGATTTTTATTTCCTGTCTGGGCCTGTTCGGCCTGGCATCGTTCATGGCGGAGCAGCGCACCAAGGAGATTGGCATCCGCAAGGTGATGGGCGCATCGGTCGCCAGGATCAATCTTTTAATGTATAAAGAATTTTTTATCCTTCAGGTCATCTCCAATGCACTGGCCTGGCCTGCGGCGTACTATGCAATGACCCGGTTGATGAGCGGTTACGCGTATCGGACGAATCTGGCCTGGTGGGTTTTTGTGGTCGCAGGAATTGCCACGATCTTGATTTCTTTACTGACAGTGAGTTATCAGGCTGTGCGGGCAGCACGGACCAATCCAGTGGATTCACTGCGGTACGAGTGATGGTTCAAATTCCGATTTCCTAGATTTTATAACGTAGATGGGTGATGGGCTCTTTGAGAGCCCATTTTTTTCTTCAAATAAAATGGAGAAAAATGGAAACTATTTATCGGTAACGCCGATATAATATAATATCGGCACTACCGATTATAATGGAGGAACGAAATGAAGGAATTGACCAAACTGGAAGAAGTTGTGATGATCGCCATTTGGAATCTGAAAAATGATGCGTATGGAGTGAGAATTAAAAAGCAGGTTCAGGAAATCACTGGCAAAGAGTATTTCTACAACACGCTCTACACAACATTCGACCAGCTTATTCACAAAGGATTCATCGTCAAAGATTTTGGAGAGCCGACCGCAGTCAGGGGGGGGAAGAGAAAGGTTTTTTTCCAGATGACTAAAGAGGGTCAGATAGCTCTTGAACATGCATTTGAACGGCAGCATCGCGTCTGGGCCGGAATCAGCAGAGAAACATTCCAAAAAGGATTGGCCTGATGCGCTTCATTCAAGTAAAAATGAACAAATTTCCTTTTTTGCTCCTCAAGAAATTGACACCCTTCCGTATCCGTGAAGGGTACGCAGGTGACATCGAAGAGGAGTTTGA
>CAZDVF010000064.1:0-10101 GCA_964508725.1 uncultured bacterium
TTTTTATCAATAATTTCTTTATGCAAATTTAAGTACCTTTCATTGAAACTATTTTTACAATATCACAATCATTTAAAACATAAGTATCACCCAATCTTTGTTTTGTGCGGACATTCAGACCATAAAGGAAAGAAGCTTCAAGATCGGTGTGTATTTTTCCAGCAAATTCTTTGATTGTTGTACCCCTTTTTACCAGAAACACATCAGGTAGGACATTACCATCTTTATCAGAATAATTGGAAACATTATGAACCGGAAATACGGCAATCATATCTAAAAGTTCAAAAACTGCGGTATTTAGAGCTTGTTGTATACCTGTTGAGCCATATTCTTTAATAAAACTCCTCAGATTTTCTAAAACAGTCAACTCATTATTTGAAAATTTATCTTTCTTTAAAATTTCAAAATCTGAATCTCCAGGTAAATATTTAATGAATCCAGCTTCAGAATATTTACGAAGATCCCAACATGTATTACCGGATCAACGCGTGGATGAAAGTCGGGATTCCAGAAACACGATCCACGGACGGCGATATCCTGTTCACCATGGCGAACAGGCTTCACTACGAAGAAGTGATCGGAGACCAGTGCCGGTCGGGCCTCCAGTGGGCCATCTGGCAGGCAGTGTACACACCCATTGGAGAGAACGGGTATCCCAAACCGTTGTGGCACTGGCGTACCGGCGAGATCGATTCCACAGTCGCCGAGGCGTGGAAGGCGTACGACCTTTCACTGATCATCCGTGAGAACTGGGCCGAACTGGGTCCGAAACTCAGGGGCAAGCTCCACCTCTACGCCGGAGACATGGACAACGCTTACCTCAATCTGGCCGTGGTTTTGCTTGAGGATTTTCTGAAGCAGACCACGAATCCACCTTACGACGGCGTTGTGCGGTACGGTAACGGCGAAGGACACTGCTGGATGCCCCGTCGTGAAGAGCTGTTTCGTCTGTTTCGGGAGCACATCATCCGCTACACTCCGAAAGGGATGGAAACCGCGTCCTGGAATTATTGACACGTTTTGAATCTGCCAGCGAGCGAATATTAAAGATGTCGTTTTTCCTTACAGATGAAGATTCCCCGCTGCATGCCTCTCTTGGGCAGGCTTGCCATGTCTGCGGCAGGCAGGCGGCGGGGAGATTCAATCCAAAATAATCGCCATCCAAAGCAAACGAGAAGATGCAAAGGATAAACCCATGAATCGAACTCTGTCATCCAGCCTTTTGTTTGTTGCAGTCCTTGTTTTACTGATGGCTGTCCCTTTTTTCGCTGAGGATAGTGGGGGCTTGCAGTTCAAAGTCACATACGATGCGAAAGCCCACGCCGGTCCAATAACCGGTCGGATGTATGCGATCATTTCCCGCGATAACGATCGTGAACCGCGCCTGCAAACCGGTATCACAGGCGCGCCCCTCTGGGGAAAACATATCCGCGCCTTGAAGGCCGGTGAAGCGGCTGTCATCGATGCCGATGTGTACGGATATCCACTGGAGAGCATCCGCGACATTCCCGCCGGTGATTATTACGTTCAGGGATTCGTGAACGTGTACACCGAGTTCAAACGATCCGACGGACACACTCTCTGGATGCACCAGGATCAGTGGGAAGGCCAGCGATGGAACCGCTCTCCGGGCAATCTCTACAGCGACGTCCAACACATCCGCATCGATCCGGCGAAACCGCGAACCATCCAACTGGTGTGCGACAAAGTCATCCCGCCGGTTGAAATCCCTCCAGACACCAAATGGGTCAAGCGGATCAAGATCCAGAGCAAGCTTCTGACTGACTTTTGGGGCCAGCCCATCTATCTGGGCGCAACCGTGCTTCTGCCCAGGGGGTACGAGGAGCATCCGGACGTCCGCTATCCGGTAAATTACATCCAGGGTCATTTTTCGCTGCGCGCGCCGAACGGATTTTCTGATGTGGAACCGGAAGATAACAATCGCTGGGCGCGTCGGGGCTACGCATTCTACAAGGCGTGGACGTCGGATGACTGTCCCCGCATGCTCGCTGTAACGTTTCAGCACCCGTGTCCCTACTACGACGACTCGTATGCAGTGAATTCGCCCAACGTGGGTCCGTACCAGGACGCCATCATGCAGGAGCTGATTCCGGAGATCGAGAAGCGGTTCCGCATCATCCGCAAACCCTACGCACGGGTGCTTTCCGGCGGCTCGACCGGAGGATGGATTTCGCTGGCCCTGCAAGTGTATCAGCCCGATTTCTTTGGCGGTGTATTCTCTCTCTGCTCCGATCCGGTGGACTTTCGATATCATCAGATCGTCAACATCTACGAAGATGACAACGCCTATTTCAAGGAGTACGGCTGGCTTAAGGTCGAGCGGCCAAACAACCGGGCAACAGATGGCAATGTCCGCAACATGATGAAGGACGAAAACCACTACGAACTGGTCGTGGGCGACAAAAGCCGCGGCGGGGGACAGTGGGATATCTGGGAAGCGGCCTGGGGTCCCATCGGCGAAGACGGGTATCCCAAACCCATCTGGGACAAACGGACCGGCGTGATCGACCACGACGTGGCGGCGTACTGGAAGGAACACTGGGACATCCGCCACTATCTTGAGACAAACTGGCGGGAAGTCGGTCCCAAGCTGGCGGGCAAGTTATATATTTACACGGGTGACATGGACAGTTTTTACCTGAACAACGCCGTGGTCCTTCTCGAAGAGTTCCTCGAGAGCACCACTGATCCCTATTACGACGGTGTGGTTCAGTATGGCGATGGCGAGCCGCACTGCTGGGGGCCGCGGGGCATGGAATTGATCAAACTCATGGAAGCGCAGATCCTGTCCCACACGCCGCAGGGAGAGGATGCCTTGTGGCGGTACTAGCGGAGAGAGATATATCAAATCGCAAAGACAAAAAGAATCCTTTTTGAAATCCAGCTGAAAGCGAACACGCCGGACTATGAGGAGACCATCCATGCTGACGAAACTTCATCTGTACGAAGAAGTCCTTCTTCTGGCTTTGAAAGACAGGGAAGGCACGGTCTACGCAACATCTCCCTATCAGTATGCCTTGGCCGGCGCGATCGTCGCCGAGCTACTGCTCGGCAACCGGATCGGTCTCTCGGATCCCAAAAAGAAGCGGATCACGCTGAAGGATGCGACGCCGTTCAGTGATCCCATCCTCGACGAATGTCTTGAACGGATTCAGAAAGCCAAGCGAAGGGCTTCTCTGCAAAGTTGGGTTTCCAGGTTTTCTGGTCTTAAACGTCTCAAACACCGGGCTGCAGAGCAACTCTGTCGGCGGGGTGTTCTGCGGACCGACGAGGGCCAGATCCTTCTCATCTTCAAGCGGAAGGTTTATCCTGAAATCGACCACGGGCCAGAGACCGAAATCACAGAACGGCTGCGGCAGGCGATTTTCACTGATCGAGAGGATTTAGATCCACAGACGGTTGTGCTCGTAGCGTTGGCAAATCATGCGGATTTACTGAACAAGCACTTTGACAAGAAAGAACTCAAGGGACGAAAAAAGCGGATCAAGCAGATCACGGAAGGTGATGCCGTAGGTGATGCAACCAAAGACGCCATTACTGCCATGCAGGCCGCCGTTGTTGCTGCAGCTGTGATCCCTGCTGTTATCACAACGTCAACAGGACATTGAAACATACGAAGGAGGTTTTATCCATGAAGAGTAAACATCAGGTTTTGGTGTCGAGATTGATCGCCACATTCCTTTGGGTAGTGATTCTGGCCTTGCCAGTTTTTGCCGAACAGGGGCCAGTCTTTCATGTCACCTTCCCGGAAGCTGCACACAAACAGTCCATCACAGGCAGAGCCTGCGTTATTCTGTCGAAAGACGGCAGACGTGAGCCGCGTTTCCAGAACATGGTCACCAGCGCAGTGATATACGGGCAGGATATGGATGCAGTCAAACCAGGAGAGGCCGTGTTGATCGATGGATCGGTCTTCGGATATCCGATTGAGAGCATCCGCGACATTCCCGCCGGTGATTATTACGTTCAGGGATTCGTGAACGTGTACACCGAGTTCAAACGATCCGACGGACACACTCTCTGGATGCACCAGGATCAGTGGGAAGGCCAGCGATGGAACCGCTCTCCGGGCAATCTCTACAGCGACGTCCAACACATCCGCATCGATCCGGCGAAACCGCGAACCATCCAACTGGTGTGCGACAAAGTCATCCCGCCGGTTGAAATCCCTCCAGACACCAAATGGGTCAAGCGGATCAAGATCCAGAGCAAGCTTCTGACTGACTTTTGGGGCCAGCCCATCTATCTGGGCGCAACCGTGCTTCTGCCCAGGGGGTACGAGGAGCATCCGGACGTCCGCTATCCGGTAAATTACATCCAGGGTCATTTTTCGCTGCGCGCGCCGAACGGATTTTCTGATGTGGAACCGGAAGATAACAATCGCTGGGCGCGTCGGGGCTACGCATTCTACAAGGCGTGGACGTCGGATGACTGTCCCCGCATGCTCGCTGTAACGTTTCAGCACCCGTGTCCCTACTACGACGACTCGTATGCAGTGAATTCGCCCAACGTGGGTCCGTACCAGGACGCCATCATGCAGGAGCTGATTCCGGAGATCGAGAAGCGGTTCCGCATCATCCGCAAACCCTACGCACGGGTGCTTTCCGGCGGCTCGACAGGCGGGTGGATTTCGCTGATGCTTCAGATCATGCAGCCCGATTTTTTCGGGGGCACCTTTTCGCTGTGTCCCGATCCGGTGGACTTCCGGTACTTTCAGGCGGTGAACATCTACGACGATCGTAACGCGTACTACAAGGAGTTCGGACTCATCCAGGTGCCCACTCCGAGCGACCGGTCAACCGACGGGATTGTCCGGCTGACGTACAAGCAGCGGAATTATCTGGAACTGGCGCTGGGCACGAAGTGCCGGTCGGGCGATCAGATCGACATTTTTGAAGCGGCTTTTGGTCCCGTTGGTCCGGAGGGCTACGTCAAGCCGCTTTTCGACAAATACTCAGGGGAAATTGACCGCGCCGTAGCGGCCTACTGGAAGGAGCACTGGGATCTGCGCCACTACATCGAATCGAACTGGCCGTGGCTGGGTCCGAAGCTGAAGGGCAAGCTGCACATCTATGTTGGCGACATGGATACGTTTTATCTGAATCCGGCCGTGAAACGCATGGAAGAGTTTCTCGAAAGCACAACGGATCCCTACTACGACGGCGTGGTCCAATACGGCGACGGCGAGCCGCACTGCTGGGGTCCGCGGGGCATGGAGTTGCTGAAACTGATGGAGGCGCAGATCCTGTCCCACACGCCGCAGGGAGCGGATGCGTCGTGGCGGTACTAGGCGTCCCAAAATTCGAAGAATTGGTGAGCAGGGAGAGGTGCGCGCGGGTTGCTGCCAGTAAAACCGTCATCGCCTGCGCTGAAGTTGAGCAGGGAATTGTTCTCTGCCTTCTGCTCAAGCGAGACAATCAAAATACAATCAAGAGGGTACGATGAAAAGAATTCATTCGCCAGCCTTGCTGCTTTGCTTCCTGCTTGCTTCTGCTGTCAGCAGTACAGGCCAGTCTCTCCCTGCCATGCGCACAAGTGAAAAAATCACAGTTGACGGACTACTGCAGGAAGAGGTGTGGCAGCAGGCACCTTTCCTCGATACCTTCTACCAGTTTGAACCGGTGTACAACGCGCCCGCCACCTTCAAGACAACCATCCGCGCGGTTTATGACGGGAAGATGCTCTACTTTGCTTTCGACTGCGCGGATCCGGATCCGGACAAAATCACCGCCCGGGCGACCAAAAGAGACGGCGGGATTTTTGATGATGACGCTGTGGCTATCGCCCTGGATCCCTTCAACGATAACAACAGCGCCTACCTGTTCGCCGTCAATCCGCTGGCAACCCAGCTGGATGGACGCTTCGCTGATAATGGCAGGACAACGGACATGAATTGGGATGACACCTGGTACGCGGCGGCTTATGTGGGCGAGAGCGGCTGGACCTGCGAGATGGCGATTCCCCTGAAATCCCTGAAATACGACAGGAATTTAACAAGCTGGGGATTCGGCGCCGGCCGCTGGATCGCCCGCCTCAAGGAGAATCATTTCATAAACAGGGATCTGGTTTCCACCACGCGGGTCTCCCAGTTTGGCAGCCTGACAAACCTGAATCTGAAAGATCTCTCTGTGAAGAAGTATACCCTCATTCCTTATGTGCAGGGCGAGTTTGAGCAGGGCGAGGCACCGGTGAGAAACATGGGACTTGACGCCCGCTTCAATCCCGTGAGCAACCTGGGCCTTTCTCTAACCGTGAACCCGGATTTTGCCACGATTGAGGGCGATGTGGAGCAGGTGAATCTGACCCGGTTCGAATTGAGATATCCGGAGAAGCGGCCCTTCTTTCTGGAGGGCGCGGAAAACTACTCCACCCGCGTCAAACAGTTCTATTCCCGGCGCATCGGGGAGATTCCCTGGGGCGCCAAGGTGAACGGCAAGCTGGGAAAATGGAATTTGAACGGCCTGGTCACCGAATCGGATCCGGCCACGGCAGGGGTGGATGTACAGGCGGGCGAGAAGGCCCTCTACTCTGTGTTCCGCGTGAACGGCGAGCTGGCTAACGGATCGACCATCGGCCTGATCGGGGCGAATCAGACCTACCAGGAGCAGAATAGCGGCTCCCTGGGACTCGCCGGCACGCTCTTTTTTACCGATGTGCTGGGCATGACCACCCAGTTGATCAAATCCCACGGACCGGCCAAAGAGGGCACCTGGACCTATTTTCTTAGGCCGGCCTACGATTCCCAGTTCAGCCACTTTCACCTGCGGTACTCATCCTTTGGCACGGGCGTGAAGGAAAACATGAACGCCGTCGGTTTTATTCGGCACGATGACCGCAAGGAATTCGACACCAATTTGCGGCATACCTTCTGGATCAACCGCCACGGGTTCGATTCGGTGCGACCGTCCGTCAATTACAACCGGTACTGGAGCCAGTCGGGTTATCTGCGCAGCTGGGATCTGGATTCGGATGTGGAGATTTCTCTGTACAAGATGTTCAGTCTGGAACTGGCCTATCAGGCCGATTTCAAGGCCGAGTACGATCCCTATTTCAAGAAGGATTTTCGCAATCACGAGTGGGGGTGTGATTTCGGCTATGACAACAACAGGGGATTCTCGGCCAGTCTTGAATACAAACGGGGCCAAATTTACGACAGCGAGATGGAGGTCGTCAAGGGAGGATTGGAATTGAAAGTGCTGGAGGGCTGGAATCTCTCCTACCATGCGGAGAAGACCTGGCTGTCACCCACTGAACCGGGAGAGAACAGCTGGATCCATTTTATTCGTTCCAGTTACTATTTGAACAACGATCTCTACTTTAAATTCTTTTACCAGACCAGGTACGAGCTGAACAGTTTCTGGCGCGATCCCGATTTCGAGCTGCAACGCAAGACCCTGCAGCTTCTCGTGGTCTGGAGGTTCCTGCCGCCTTTCGGCTCTCTGCAGCTTGCTTACCAGGAGGGCACCACCCGCTACACAGAAGAGGTGGGAAGGGGGCGGACCTTCTTCACAAAACTCTCCTGGGTGTTTTAAGCGGGTCTCGGGTAAACTCGCAGCTCGTAAAAGGGCAATGACCACACCAGAAAGTTCTTCTGTGTGACCGAAAGGGCTGGCAAGTAGATGGGCGGCCGTGGTCGACAGAAAGCGAGAAGAAGTATAAGAGGAGGATGCTTGTGAAACGCAGAATGTTCTTGAAAGCCGGAGGCGG
Source organism: uncultured bacterium (assembly GCA_964508725.1). Taxonomy (GTDB): domain Bacteria; phylum Zhuqueibacterota; class QNDG01; order QNDG01; family DSAB01; genus CAZDVF01. The sequence continues at coordinate 7,729 of CAZDVF010000064.1, forward strand.
GTTGGCGGCTGCGTTGCCGGCTGGTCTGATGGCAGGGATTTCACGTCCATCCACAATAATCAAAAAGCGTCGGCAGAGCGCCGAGGCTGTCCGGTTGCGTGAAATTGCAGCAAAGTACGGCGGCGAATTTGGCGGACCGGATGTGATTGATCTTCAAACCACTAGCTCGGCTAGTGGTTCTCGATCCTAAACTGGACGGCAGATACCTGCCTACTTTAAGCCCCCCGGCTCCGCCGGGAGTCTTAAAGCCACCGCCTCTGGCGGTGGATCGTTTACTTAGCGCTGTCCCCAATCACGAAACGGAAACACTGAATGCATTGCAGGACAGGAGGTCCCATGTCTGTTTTTGAAGTCGAGAGCTGGCACGTCAAGGAGGGGAAGGAAGAAAAGCATCGCAAGGCCATGCGTCAGTGGCTCAAGTGGGTGGGCGAGCACAGGGAGTTGTTCAAAGAGTGGAAGAGCGTCCGGTATTTTGAGAAGACATTTGCAGGCGACGAATCGGGACGCCATTTCATTATTTGGGAATACGAGAGCATGGCTGCGTTTGAAGCATACAAGAAGAAACGCGGCGAGTACAAAGGAGCATACGCCGAGTACAAGAAGAACGATCCGTACTACATGGGTGTGTTCGAACATGCTGGTATGACGATGGAATTCTGGAAGGATGTGGATCGGGATTTGTGGATCGAGTGATCACTGTCCGGCAGTTCCGGTCCGCATTGTGCGTTCCCGATTCACGGTTGATTTGTCCAGGAAGGCGAGAGGTGAAGAGCTTGTCCGATCCGTTATCGCGGGGTGGAAATCGCAGTCCCTTGTGTGTCTCTATTTTGACAGACCAACGCGACAGGATTTCTGTGTCGCAGGGAGGAACCGATGATGTGCAGACGTTTGAAGGAGACAGGGTATGTGTCGATTTGTGTGTGTATTCTTGTTCTGCTGGGCACGGCCATGAGTGACGGCGCCACAGACAAACCGGTGCTGCACGGACGGCACTGGGTTGCGATAACAGGGAAACCGTTGGCAGCCACAGCCGGCGCCAAGATTTTCGAACGGGGCGGCAATGCAGTGGACGCTTCGTGCGCCATGCTGGCCGCCACGTGCACGATGTACGATGTGCTGAGCTGGGGCGGTGAAACACAGGCCCTGATCTACAATCCTGAAACCGGCAAGGTCATCGGGATCAATGCCCTGGGCGTGGCGCCGACAGGGGCGACGCCGGAATTCTTCCGCGAGAAGGGCATGGATTACCCTCCGGCCGACGGACCTCTTGCCGCTGTGACGCCGGGAACGCCCGGCGGCCTCTTCACCATGCTGGCAGAGTGGGGCACCATGAGTCTGAAAGAGGTCCTCGAGCCGGCCTTGGAATTGGCCGAGGGATATCCGGTCGAAGAGGGTTTTGTGTCCCGCGTCGAGCGTACGAGAAAGAAGATCAAAGCTTGGCCCTACTCGAAACAGACGCTGCTGCCCCATCTCGGTGAGGATCATGAAGCGCCACACGTGGGCGAGATTTTCAGTCAGCCCGACCTGCTTGCCACACTCCGGAAACTCGTCCAGACCGAACTAGAGGCGTTATCCGGGGGCAAGAGCCGCAAGGCGGCCATTTACGCCGCGTACGACCGGTTTTATCGGGGCGACATCGCCCGTGAATTTGTCCGCGGATGCAAGGAGCAGGGCGGACTCATCACGCTGGAGGATCTGGACAACTGGCAGGTTTACATTGAAGAGCCGGTCATGACATCCTACAAGGACATTGATGTTTACAAACTCACAAGCTGGGTGCAGGGACCGGTGATGCTCCAGATGCTCAACATGCTCGAAGATCTGGATCTGAAGGCCATGGGATACAACAGCGTCCGGTACATCCACACGCTCTACCAGGTGATGAACCTGGCGTTTGCAGACCGCGACTTTTACTACGGCGACCCGTACGCCGCGCCTGAGGAACCTGTCCGCGGGCTGCTCTCGAAGGCCTATGCCAGAGAGCGCGTGAAGCTGATCGACAGGGAGAGGAACAATCCCCACGCCAAGCCGGGAGATCCGTATCCCTTCCAGAACGGGTCGAATCCGTATCTCCGCCTCCTGGAAAAATGGACCAATGCCAGCGCAGCCGACCCGTCCTCTTGGTCAGACACCAAACTGGCGCAGCATGATGAAGATTTTACCGCAGGCACCACGTCCATCCAGGCAGCGGACAAGGCGGGGTGGGTGGTCTCGGTCACGCCCAGCGGCGGGTGGATCCCGGCGTGCATCGCCGGCAGGACCGGAATCGGCATGAGTCAGCGGATGCAGAGCTTTGTGCTCGACGAGGCGAAGAATCCGTACAACGTCCTCACCCCTGGCAAACGCCCCCGGGCAACCCTGACGCCGTCCCTT
>CAZDVF010000065.1:0-10032 GCA_964508725.1 uncultured bacterium
CGTGACCTCTTGACTGCCAGTCAAGCGTTCTCCCAGCTGAACTACAGCCCCAAAAAGGTGCAAAAGTATACAAAATTCTCCTGCGAAAAGCAAGCGCTTTATCGAACTACGGCCAGCTTGTCACGACGAATGATCCCGTCCCTGGTAGTGACAGCATACACATACACACCGCTTGGAACAAGTTCGCCGTTGTGATTTCGTCCGTCCCAGCGGAAGGTATGAAGTCCCGCACTTTCAAGGAGTTGTCGGTCTTCTCGGACCAAGTGCCCCGATGCATCGGTGACGAGCAGGTTCACAACTCCTGCTGTCTCATTGCGAAACGGGATGGTCAACTGCGCATGATTCGCTGGAATAAAGGGGTTGGGATAGCTGGCCGGCAAATCATCAGGATCGAATCCTGGCTGTGAACCGTCGAGCATGACCAGATCAATCGCCAGACCGTTTGTCCCCAGGACTGCCACACCACCCCAAATGGTCTCGTTTTCTGCGATCAGACGCGCCTGCACACCCGGCGTCACCGTGGTGTAAGGAGCCGGATGCGTCCCGTGGATCAGTGACAAGGAGAATTCCTTCACATCATGAGTTCCTGACCAAGCCGTATGGACAGGAACCAAAGTCAAGGCCAAATCGTTATCGGACGCGAACCGGTAATATCGCGCTCCTGTCGCCGCCACTTCCCCGGTCAGTGTTGTATCTTTTGAAAAGAGGAATGATCCATCAAGTCGGACATTGGGGTAAGTGTCTCCTTCGGGATAAAACAGACTGGTGTCAGCCTGTGGCCCTGTAGTGGCATTCCACCCGTAGAAGAGGACCAGTTCATCTTCGAACAGATATCCGAGACGTCCCAGAGATCGGTCCAATGCTTGAAGAGCGGGATACCCGACTATATCCTCCCACAGCGTATTCGCAAAGGATCGGCCGCCGGTGCGTTTCTCGAGAAAATGGAACAACACACTGAGGCCATATTCACGCCGCGTATCAATGACATCAAGGGAGCGGTTTGTCGAATTGAAAAACGACGGCAAGTAATTCAGATAATCGTTAATATGATCGTAGACCACGTCTTCCATCCATGTGGAACCCGCCTCCATGAGAAACAGATCGTCAAAATCGCCGTCGTTGTTGTCATCCCGTCCGTTGTAACCCAGCTGAATCATGTGAAAAAACTCGTGGGCCACTGTCACACGCAGTCCATCGATCCCCTTGGTTGAAGTCTGCATGTAATCGTTATCCAGCTCCATGTAGGATGTGTAGACATCGGGATTTCTGGAAATCTGTTGATCGGTGTATGTCATACCGTAATAGCCGGACATGTCCCGGATGTAAACATCCCACTCTGGCCCGTTGACGCCACGATCATCAGGCGGCGCCTGAAAACCCAACCGGACGACTTCGATATCGTAGGACCGATCCGCAGCCTCGGCCGCTTCTTCCACAAAATCGGGAACGCCGCTGTGGTTCCAGTCTTCTGTCGAGACAGCATTGTAACCCGTTGTATCGTAGTGGATTTTAAAAAGTTGGCTGTGACTTACATATTCTAAGGGGAGATCCGGCCTGAAAAGAATGTGTGACAGCAAATCCTGCTGCTGGCTTGAAAAGGCACGCCAGTAGTGGCGGATGCGGGCATCCAGACCGAATCCACACTTGACGGGCGTATCGGCAAACGAACGATAGGCTTCAGGAAGCATCTCCGGTGCATAACGGCGGACCGCCTCGGTGAAAAGCGCTTCAGTCTGGCTGATCTGTCCGGATTCGATTTCCTGGATGAGGGCTTGACGCAGCGACTGTCCGGCAACGGAACAAACCAAGAGGAAATAGATGAGGAAAAGCTGGGAGGCTTTCATTCGAAAAGCTCACTTCTTTTTCATCGACATCGATATGGGTACGCCTTCAAAACCGAATTGTTCCCTGATCTGATTCTCCAGAAAATTGCGCGAGGCCGCTTGGATCAGATGGGGATGGTTAGCGAAGAAAACAAATCGGGGAGGACGGATATCTACCTGGGTCGCGTAAAGGATACGGACCCGTTTGCCCCCCACTGCTGGCGGCTGGTAGCGCTGGTTGATCTCTTCGAGCATTTTGTTCAGCGCCGCCGAAGGAATCCGCTTTGTGCGCTCGTCAGCGATCTGACAGACCTTCTCCAGAATCGACTTGACGCGGTACCCCGTCTTGCACGACACGAACAGAAATGGGACATAATCAAAACCATGCAGCCGTCGAATCAGGTCTTCCTTCCACCGGCAAACTCGATCGGGATCGCCGCGCACCAGGTCCCACTTGTTGACGACAAGAAGGACGCCCTTGCGCGCATCCATCACTTCGCGCACAATCCGCAGATCCTGCTGCGCCAATGTCAGGTCAGCATCAGTGAATACGCAGGCAACATCGCAGCGTTCCACAGTCTGATGTGTCCTTAAGGCGCTGTAGTATTCGATACTCTCGTGGACCTTGCTCCGGCGTCGCATTCCGGCCGTATCAACAAGCGTCATCTCCCGGTCCTTGTATTGCACGGCGACATCCACACTGTCCCGCGTGGTGCCGGGAATCTCGGTGACCAGGAGCCGTTTTTGTCCCAGAATGGTGTTCACGAAGGTGGATTTGCCCACGTTGGGTCGCCCGATAACGGCCAGATTAACCTTCTCCGTAGTTGAAGGAGATTGCGCCACTTCATATTGACCCAGTGCATCTGTGATCCGCGAAAGCAAATCACCCACGCCACGGCTGATCAAAGCAGAAACCGGCACCGGTTCTCCCAATCCGAGACGGACAAATTCGGCCGAATCGGCTTCACGCTTTTCTGAATCCACCTTGTTGACAGCAACGACGACCGGTTTGGCGCTTTTTCGTAAAAGAACCGCCACGTCGCCATCGATGTCTGTGATGCCTGTTGTGACATCCACCAGCAGGATGATGAGATCCGCTTCATTGATGGCGAATCGGACCTGCTCTGTCACGCCCGCCGCAATGGTGTCGCGCGTCTGTGGGATATATCCCCCTGTGTCCACAAGGGCGAAGGGTATCCCATCCCACTCGGTCTCGGCTGTCTTGCGATCACGCGTCACACCCGGGGCATCGTCCACAATGGCGGCGCGACGGCGGATAATCCGATTGAAGAGGGTTGACTTGCCCACATTGGGACGGCCCACAATGGCCACCATCGGTTTCATGCCATCCCCTCCCAAAGCGAAGGCCAGTCTTCGAATACAATGACAGGACATCCCAGTTTGTCGGACAGATGATTCGGCGTTAAACCGTCTAAGAAAAGGCCATCGGCATTCAGGCAATTGGAGGGTAGAATGATGTTCGCATCACCTTTGAATGTGCTGAGAGAATCGAGAATATCGCCTCCTGTAAGTAATCCCGATACAGTAATCGACGTACCGAAAAACCGGTTAACCACTGTGTGGACTCGGACTGAGAGATTGCCGATTCGGTTGAGGATCGGTACGATGTCGCGTTCAAGTACAGGCCCGGCCAGCTGCCCTGTGACAAGCACAATCTCTCTGGGCGCATCCAGCGCTTCGGGGAAAAAAGAGTGGGACGACTTGAAATCGGAGAGAAAGTCGCTTGTCATGCCAACGCCGTTATCCAGTTGCCAGAAATCACCGTAATGTTCTTCATGAGGAATGGGCACACCGGCCAGCAGATAAAATTCATCCGCCAGATAGACAAAGGATTCGCCCAGTTGCTTTTCAAAGTTCTTCTGTATCGAAATGATATCTTTCATCAATTGATCGGACACACTGGCATCATAGTTTTTCAACTTCGGAAGACCTTCACGATGACGGGTCAGACCAACAGGCACGACAGACACCGACCGCACATGTGGAAATAATCCTGACAGATCTTTCAGCGTTTGCTTGAGGACCTGACCGTCATTGATGCCCGGACAGAGCACCACCTGGCAGTGGAGCGTGACGCCGCGATCTGTTAAAAATCGGATCTTGTCTGTCAGGCCGTCCTCACTGGACAGGCCCAGCATCCGGCGTCGAACATCCGGATCTGTTGCATGGACGGAGACGTAAAGCGGTGACAGCCTCTGCTCTGCGATGCGTTCCAGATCCTCCTGCCCGGCGTGGGTCAGGGTCACATAATTGCCGAAGAGGAAGGAAAGACGAAAATCCTCATCTTTAAAATAGAGACTCTTGCGAAGTCCGGGGGGATTCTGATCGACAAAACAGAAGATGCACCGGTTTCCGCACGCGCGCCACTGTATCGGTGCAAACACCAGCCCGGGATCATCATCGTCATCAAGGTCAATGCTGTAATGCAGAACACGATCGTCACGCTGGATGGTCACCGCGTCAAGCCCGTCCTCCATCCAGAACTGGTAATCAATCACATCTCGCACCGGATGGCCGTCAATATCCACCAACGCATCGCCTGGCTGCAGTCCTGCCCGATCTGCAGGGCTGTCACACCTCACGGCTTCAATTGTCAGCAAGCGACTTCTGGGCAAGATACTCTCTCCACTTTTGGCGCCGTTTCCACTCGTCGATGAGGAACTTGATTAGCGCTGCAGTCGGCACACCGATGAGGAGCCCCCAGAAACCGAGGAACCGCGAGAAGATAAGAATCGAAAAAATCACAGCGACAGGATGCAAACCCACCCGTTCACCGACGATTTTCGGTGAAATGACATACGCCTCGGACGCCTGAACCACCAGAAATATCGCGCCGATCTTGATCATGGCGATGAGCGGGCTGGCTGTGAAGAAGCCTGTGAGCAGGGCAAGCCCCAGACTGATGTAGAGTCCGATGAACGGAATAAGGTTCAGCAATCCGGTGATGAAACCCAAAAGGACGGCAAATGGGAGCTTGAGTGCCGCCAGACCCGCTCCGGTCAACACGCCTACAATGGTGCAAACCGTGAGTTGACCGCGAAGGTAGCCCCCGAGAATGCGGTTGGTCCGCCAGAGGTAGAAGATGAATATGTTCTGATACTTGGACGGGATGAGTCCCAGAACCCAGATGCGGATGCGGTTGAAATCCTTCAGGAAATAGAACGTCAGGATCGGGATCAAGACGAAATTGAGGACCTGACCCAGCACTGCGCCGATACCCGTCACACCCTTGAGCAGATTGGAGAGGACCTGCTCGGCTTTGGATGGGAAGGTCTCGAGAAGGCTCTGCTGAAACCGGGCCTTGTCCACTTTCAAAAAATCCAGCAGATGGGGAAGCGAGTTTCGCACAGCTGTCGCGACCTTGTTGGCCAGATCGGGAATCTGGACGATAAGGTCCTGTATTTCTCCCACAAGACTGGGAATCAGAATCGCACCAATAAGCACCAGAATACCCAGTGTGATCACCAGTAGAAAGAGCACCGCCACAGTTCTCGGAACACCCCTTCTCTCAAGCCAGTCGGCCAGGGGATCGAAGAGATAGGCCAGGGCGAACGAAACAAGAAAGGGGAATAGCACACCCTGTGCCTTGATGAAAATCCAGATGACCAGCACCAGGATAATGCCCGCCGATAATCGGCGGGCCAGAGGGATCTCATTGAGGCCTCCGAGGACAAAGAGAAAGAATCCCCCCACCAGAATGGGCGAGAGGATCTCACTGGTCGACCAGAGAAACGCCGCAAGAAGCACCACCATCAGCCCTGCGGCGATTATTTTCGTGTGTTGTGTCATGATGGAATCCTGAATGAAAACGAACAAAAAAGGAGGGCGATAAGACCCACCCTCCTCCGTTTTAGTCTTTCTCTGCGCCTTACTTCAAGCGCACCAGATCACCCTTTTTAAAACCGCTGCCCATCTTGACAGTGGCTTTGGCCGCCTTGCCGCCAGAGATAATACTTGTCACTTCGATGGATCCGATTTTGGTCTCTTCACTTCCCAGGGAGATTCCGGTATCCGGATCGATGAGTTCCTGACCTTCCGAGTAGACGGCAAATGTGTCGCCAATATTCACACCGGCGTCAGAGCCCGGTTTGATATAAATGTCTGCTTCCTTGACCAGGATGATCTTGCCTTCCCAGGGCAGCTGTTCCATCTGTTTGTCGATCAAATCCAGCATGGAGTCCACGCACTCGCGGGTGGCCTTGCCGATGAGAGACGAATCAAAATCGTTCCGGTTGTTGAACGCTCCCTTGGGTGTGCTGATGCTGATTCCTCCGGACGACTTCTCTTTTCGGACATTCTCGGCCGCCAGAATCTCTCCTGTCGTGGTGTTGACAAACCGGACGTCGATGGCCACGGTGGCCGTCTGCTTCTTCACACCAATGCCGATGCCTTTAATGCGACCGCCGGTGCCGCCTTTGGTCCATCCGAATTCGGTGACAGCGCCCATGACAGCCAGTTCCACACCGAGTAACTTGCCCATTTGAACTGCGCTTTCAGGTGTCACCAGTCCGGATTGTCCCAGCTTCTGTTCATCAAGAATGCCTGCAATCTCCTGACGTTCGATAACAACATATTTCCCGGACTTGACCAGATCGGTGGTCAACATATCGGCCATGCCATCACCCGGATCTTTCCCATCCCACCAGTGCGATCCGCTGCGGGCCTTGTTCTCGAATGTAAAGACAGCGACACGTTTCTTGAGCTGTGAATGGGCTGTTGTCGCAAGAAGACAACAAACCAGACAAGCTCCAATCACATGGATTCGTCTCTTCATCATCGGATACTCCATAATTTATTCCAGATCATTTCTGGGGGATTGCAGCTCCACAGACACGCTGTTCTGGCTCATACCGATCACTTTCACGCGGATGCCTTCGACATCCTTGCCGTCAAGCCGCTCGGCCAGGTCACTGGCGCTGCCCGTCATCAACACTTCCAGAGTGGCAAATCCTTCCATCCAGTCGCGCTGAATCACCGAGGTCACCCCGCGGGCGTAGTATTTCAGTGCATTCTTGAATTTGTTCAACTGGGAAAAATCGGCTATGCCGCGGACTTTCAGAGTGATGCGCGTACCTGAGGAAACATCCTCTTGCCAGCGTTTCAGGATTTGTTCGACCAAATCGTCGGACAGCTTCTCGCATGCTTTCTGGATGGCCATTGTGCCGCCCGTGAGATCATCGATGTGCGGATGCGCGCCCTGGGCTGAACTGGTTGCAATAATATCACCCGTGTCCGTTCGGATAGCCCGCACATTGAGCGTCGCCTGCTGCGACCGGATCTTGGTTCCGTAAGCCTCTGTTTCTGTAGCCTTAGCAATGGCCTTGCCTGTAATAACCACTTCAGCTCCGAGGGTACGACCCAGCATCGCCGCCTGTTCGACATCCCCCTCAAGAATCGCGGCGGCTTTCCGCTGGTCGAGATTGCGCTTGACTGTCGCCGGATCGACGAAACGGAATCCTTTGGCCATCAAATGGTTCATGATGGCTGTCTCGGCCGTGTTCATGTCTTCTTCGATATAGTGAAACAGACCCGGAGCCTGGCCGATATTACGCTCTTCGATCATCATCATCGTACGGGGCATATTCTTTCGACGCATCAGTGTGGCGATGCCGTCCAGATCGTTCTGAAGGTCGGCCATCTTGACGACGGCGCGGATCGTCACCTCGTAAAGCTGCTCGCTGCGCTTGCCCTCGCGTACAATGTCATACGTCTGGACATAACCCCTTGTCTTGCTGAAGATATTGTCTTCGATGAGCTGAAAATTCTCGACCAGGGTTTCAGATTCAACGATGAGACCAAGGGCGTTTTCAAGCGCTTTGCGCAGAGCGTCCTCCACCGCGTCATCGCGGGCGTGCGCCACATCGCCCGAAGTGATCGATCCCATTCCGGATGCCACGACTTCTTTGGCTTCGGATTGAGAAAACGGGACGGCTTGTCCCTGCGCGCCTCCCCATATCGCGATCAAGAAGATCACGGCAAGCCAGTGGTTTGCCTTAGTTGTCTGCACGCAAACCTCCCGTTTTAAAATGTCATCCGCAGGGCATTCTGAAACTCACGAATGATGAGTAACGCATCGGCTCCGGACACCGTATCGGACATCCTGAAAGCGCCATCGATGGTATCGGCTTTCATGATGCCGCGGTCAACTGAAAGGCAGATCGCGTTGTATGCATAGTGGCTGGCGTTGACATCGGGAAAACGGGACGGCGTCCCGATGTATTTGGTGGCCAGCGACGGATCGCCTGTCACAGCGACAAGAATGTTCTGGATAAACATGGCATAATTGGATCGGATAATCTTCTCGTCTGGATGAAATGTATGATCCGGGAAGACGTCGATGGCGCCGGCCTTGATGATGTCTTCGATCCAGTTCTTGGCCCAGTGATCCCCGATATCAGTCGCTGCGTCCGTCTGTACTGTTTTGGATGTCTGCATCTGGGTCGGATCATCAGGCGGCCGGAAACGTGTGTCATACACTTTGGGCTGTTTTTGTTTCAGAACGTCAAGGAGTTTCAACTCTTCGATAAAGAGAACAGCCAGATCGGCCCGGTCAATTTCCGAGACAAGGGCGATCTGGGCCCCGACCTTGGTTCCCGGAGCAGCCCGCTGAATTTTCTGGACCAGCTCCCATTCGGTGTTGGCTTCCTTGGCGTAATCGCCTTTTTTCTCCACGACTTTCCCAAAGGCCGACACAGCATCGGCAAATTGATAGGCCTCCTTGTAAGCCATGCCCATGTAAAAGAACGCTTTCTCCGATTCGGGATCGATCTTGAGGGCTTTCTCGAATTCTCGCACAGCCTTCTTCACCCAGTCGTCGCCTTTCTTCTCCATGGTAAGGATACGCCCCTTGGTGATTGGCCCGTCAATAAATTTGTTGTCTTTACCGATTCCCTTGTCAACCCACTCGATGGCTTCTTTATACTGTTCTTTTTTCGCCATGACCAGTCCCATGCCAACGTATCCACCGGCATAATCCGGATCGAGAGATGTTGCCCTTTGGAACTCCTGAGCCGCAGCATCGAACTGGCCGCGATTCATTTCTCTCAGGCCCTGATTGTAATGGTTATCGGGTGTATCCAGAATCGATTCTCTTGGGATGGGCTTCGGGCCACAACCGATCAACACGACTGCTAAAAGCACCAAAACGACTGTAATCCAACGATAGGTATGGATTTTCATGATATTCCTCCCTGGCAAAAATCTGGGGACATTAATCAAGAATAAACATCACCTTGCAATGCTGTAGAAAGTTCATATTAGCCGCAGCATTATGGATTCTCGCCGCATCAGCATTGGAAATCACCAAATCGGTCTTGTTGGGACCCGAGCTTTGGATCGCCTTTACGATGAGGGGATTATCCGTCACGCGTTCATTGATGCGCGCGCGGTTGATGTCTTTCTCGTATCCCACCATGCCGATATCCACAGCATATTCACGGCTGACAAAACGGGATCCGTAAATTTCTTCGTCACGCTCATCCATGACCTTTGGAGCCATGGCGGGTCTGACGCCCAACCCTCGCGCGTCAATAACCAAACCCGTAAACACAGCACCTCCAGCCATTGATGCGTCGCTATCCCCTGCCTGGATGAGGGTCACTCCAGGCGGAACCGGTTTGCCGGCCGGCCACGGTTGACCGCAGGTTGGACACAAGAGCTGTCCCCCTGTCATCAACGCGCCGCCACCGAATCCCTGCTGCGGCAAAAGAGCATCGAGCATGATACCTGTGATAGGAATTTCCACATCCATCTCCACATCTCCGGTGGACATGTACCGGGTGTCAACGGTTCGGAAACCGCGCAAAGCCCCTTCAACACGCGTCTGGATAACATCACTAACCAACATGGCGTTCTCGACCAGTGATTCGGACGTCAAGCTGACGCCCTTAACAGTCTCGAGCAGATTGCGCAGTGCATCGAGTCTGGCTGCCCGCAGCGCGCTAGCCCGCTGCGCTGCCATAGGAAGATTGGGATTGGGGGCTCCAATACCCGTCGATCGAATCATCTGATCTGTCCAGTCTACACTGCCATTGGCGCCCAGTTGCTGAACGTATCCCTGTCCTAAAAGCATGGAGGGCAACACACAAAGCAATCCCGCAAAAATCAGAAGCTTTCTCATTCTTGACAACATGGCAATCCTCCTTCTCTCTTATTGTTGGCATGCCACATCAACCCAAAAAAATGAGCG
>CAZDVF010000066.1:0-2580 GCA_964508725.1 uncultured bacterium
AATTTTCACCAGTCCAAAATTAACCAGGATTCCGATGGAACTGCCTGACAATTGCAGGTATCGAAGCACTTGCTGTACTTCTGTATCTTGCAATCCATCCTGTGATCGCAGAATTAAAACAACATCATCACTGATCTTAAAATCAATCACAATCGTACCGATTACAGTATCCTTATACGACACATCAATGGACTTCTGCGCTTCAAACGGCAATTCCTTCAGAGCCAGCTCGATCTCCAGCGCCTTGTTGTAAAAATCGATGGGATACCCGGGGCCCAGTGTTTTATGCACTTCAATACACGAACCAATAATCTTGTACACTTTTTCATTGACTTCTTTCATTAAAGCCATGAAGCCTCCTATATTTTGCCGATGTTTTCAGACGTCATGCGCTGATAGATCAGCTTGATACCTTCAAGCGTCAGAAAAGGATCTACGACATCAATCTTCTGCGTTCTTTCCACCACTATTGGTGCGATACCCCCCGTCCCCACCACATGCACACGAGGCCACTGCATCTCGTGTTGAATTCCCTCAATCATCCCGTCAACAAGGGCCACACTACCCCACATAATTCCCGACTGGATGCTGGTCTCGGTGGTTCTACCCACGATGGTCGGGGGAAACGTCAAATCGACTTTCGGAAGTTTGGCAGCCAAACGGTGCAATTCCTGCGATGCACCGCGAACACCCAGTGCAATAACGCCGCCGATATACTCTCCTTCTTCAGACACCACATCAAACGACGTGGCAGTACCAAAATCAACAATAATGAGAGGGCCTTGATACCGTGCAAATCCGGCCACAGCATTACAGATCCTGTCAGCACCAACTGTACGCGGCGTATCGTACAGAATAGTCATCACAGTTTCAGATTCAGCAGACACGACCAAAGGCTCCAGACTCATATGTCGGCGGGCCAGTTCAGAAAAAACTGTCGTGAGCGCGGGGACGACTGAACAAACAGCAAATCCCTTAATGCGGGATAGAGAAACGTTCTCTGTCCGGCTCCACATGTTAAAAAGAATCCAGTATTCGTCAGCCGTGCGATGCACTTTGCTCGAAAGTCTCCAATGGTGCGTAAGGCGGTCGCCGTCGTACAATCCGAACACAGCTTCAGTATTGCCAATATCTACAACAAAAAGCATCTTGATCCTCGTTAATCGAGATTGTTATCGACAGAAACAGATCCGGCTTTTATGATCCATGTGCGGAAAGGCATCATCTCCATTCGCTACGTGGATCGTCTTTTCACGTTTCTGTTTCATCCAATCCGAGTTCAGTAATCGCATCATCTTCGGCTTCGTAGATGGAAATGACATCCTCAAGGTGCGCAATACGAACCAGGAACCGAATCTTGCGCTGCATCATGCAAATGGACAGGTCTTTGCCCTGTCGTTCCGCCTGACGAATCCCAAAAAGAAGAGCGCCCAGACCTGTGCTGTCCATTTGCTCAACACCACCGAGGTTGAGAAGCAAGTGCTGCCCATCCGCCATGATCCAGCTCAACAGGGCCGTCTTTAAATCCGGCGCTTCGTGTGAGGTTAACTTTTTTTCGAGGATGCGGACAACGTGAATCCCGTTTATCAAATTCTGTTCAAATTCCATGAGCCTGCCTCAGCAATTATTTGATCAATCCCTCTTTCGTAAAACTGAAATGTGTCGTCTCTCCCAAAACCAGGTGATCAAGAACCGGGATTCCCAAGACTTCGCCTGCTTGGACCATCTGGTTCGTGACGCGCCGATCTTCTTCAGATGGATAAGCTTCACCCGATGGATGGTTATGCATGAGAATCACAGACGCGGCCCGTTTATCGACAGCTTCTTTGAACACCTCCCTTGGATGTACGAGACTCGCATTCAGCGTCCCCTCCGAAATCGTCACATCGCGAATGATCCGGTTGGCGCCATCGAGCAAAACCACTTTGAACACTTCTTTCTTGGCACCCCGAAATCGCGGTAGAAACATGGAAGCCAGTTGATCCGGCGAGTCAATCTTTGGTGCTTTATCTTCGCGCTCCCCTAAAATGCGCCGACCGATCTCGATGGCAGCTAAAATGCGAGCGCTTCTCGCAGGGCCAATACCCTTGAATTGACCCAGTTCAGCAGCGCCGATGGCGGCCAGGCCAGACAATCGTTTATGTTCAACCAGGAGCCGTTTGGCCAGATCGAGAGCTGTAATCCCGCCAGTCCCGGACTCAATGAGAAGAGCCAGAAGCTCGGCATCACTCAGAGACGTTGCACCGACAGTCAGCAGTTTCTCTCGAGGGCGTTCCGCTTCCGGCCACTCCTTGATTTTGGTGTGGTAAAAGGCCGCCTCTTTGATTTTGTCTGACATGGGTATCAACTTTCTAATTGACTTCACGTGGATAAATTTCGGATTGGTCGTCCTTCCATAACGAAGTACTATTTGTATTGTCTCGCGTTCGCAACACCTGTTTGACATTCTCAAGAATCGCATAGGGAACGCAGTATTTTCCGATGGAAACCGATCCCTCCCGGCCACCGTGGCAATCACTTCCACCACTAACGAGCAGGCCATGTTGCCTGGCTAATTCTTGCAAGCGACTGGTCCGTTTA
>CAZDVF010000066.1:2590-9997 GCA_964508725.1 uncultured bacterium
TCTGACAATTTGGGGTGGATAATCTCCAGACCATCCATCCCAGCTTTGATGAAACGAAAAATCATGTCATCAGAGATATAGTATCCGGGATGCGCCAGAAACGAGAGCCCCCCCGCCTCGGCAATCAGGGTGATGGCTTTCTCAGGATGAATTTTGTACTTTTCTTCGTATGCAACTGAACCGTATCCGATATAGCGATTGAAAGCCTCTTGGAACGTTTCGACATACCCTTTTTCCATGAGTAGATCGGCCAGGTGCGGTCGACCAATGTTTCCACCGCGAGCGCGTTCTTCGACCTCATCCATCGAAAGGCGAATTCCAAGATTCTTGAGATTCCTGATCATCTTGGCCGCACGTTGATAGCGGGCGTCACGGAATCGCTCTAGGTATTCCTTAAAATGGGGATGAGCAGGATCAAAATAATACGCCAGAATGTGGATATCTCTCCCCTTGTGCTGCGTGCTCAACTCGGCGCCCGGAACGATCTCTACACCCATCCGTCCACCGGCTTCAACAGCCTCACTGATCCCGTCAATGGTATCGTGATCGGTGATGCCGATGGCTTGCAACTTCAACTCGCACGCTTTGACAACAACCTGTGTGGGTGTGAGCAGTCCGTCGGAATAATTGGTGTGCAGGTGAAGATCAACCCAGGCTTCATTTTTCATATGATAGTCGCTTCTTTCGATTTGGATAAAATGATAGAATACCAAACTTCGAACTTAAATCTGGCATACTTACAGGACGGAAATATCATGTTCGGACTACAATCCGTCTCATCCACCGTACACCCGAAAGTAAACGATCCACCGCCAGAGGCGATGGCTTTAAGACTCCCGGCGGAGCCGGGGGGCTTAAAATAGGCAGGTATCTGCCGTCCAGTTTAGGATCGAGAACCACTAGCTGAGCCAGTGGTTTGAAGATCAATCAGTCTATCCCTTTCTCTTTCGGATCTCTCTGCTCTGGAATCTGTGTTTAACAGATTCTCGGCAACTGCTCACCACTCAGCAAATCGACAATGCGGTGGCTGCCGATCTGCGTTTTAAGTGTAACCATACCTGGATGGGTTTCAACAACGGTTCCTACAATACTGCTCTCGCGTCCGATAGACTTCTCCCTCATGGCTCCGAGTACCGATTCCGCGTCTTCGGGACCGACGCAAGCCACCAGCACACCTTCGTTGGCCACATAGAGCGGATCAAATCCCAGCAGCTCGCATGCGCCGCGTACCGGTTCAGTGACGGGAATCGCCTCTTCAGTGAGCACGATGCCAACTTGTGATTGTCTGGCAATCTCGTTAACAACCGTTGCCGCGCCGCCGCGCGTGGCATCCCGCAACACGCGGACACTTGGGCCGGCTCTGAGCATCACCTCAACCAGATGATTCAGCGGCGCTACATCCGAATCGATCCGCGTCTCGAATCCATAATTGTCACGAGAAGTGATGACGGCCATGCCGTGGCATCCCAAGGATCCGCTGAAGATGATCTGATCACCTGGACGGGCGCTGTCTGCTGAAATTGTGACGCCGTCGAAAAGGACACCCACACCGGCCGTGTTGATGAAAATGCCGTCGGCGCTTCCATTCTCAACCACCTTTGTGTCACCAGTCACAATGAGAACGCCTGCTTCATCGGCAGCCGTTCTGATGGACGTCACAATGCGCTTGAGATCTGAAAGCGGAAATCCTTCTTCAATGATGAATCCCGCGCTGAGATAGAGTGGCTTGGCTCCGGCCATGGCCAGATCGTTGACCGTCCCGCAAACAGCAAGGCGTCCGATATCCCCCCCGGGGAAAAAGATCGGCTGAACCACGAACGAATCAGTGGTTATGGCCAGTCGGTCGCCCGGCGATGTGAAAACCGCGCTGTCGTTGAGCGGATTCAGATAGGCATTTTCAAAAACCGGGAGGAAGACCTCCTCGATCAGCTCCTGCGATAACCGTCCACCTCCGCCGTGGGCCAGACGTATAGATTCAAACGATGTGATGCATGCACCTCTTTTATTAGTGGTTGGATTCCATCAGTGCGCAGATTTTTTATTCGCCAGAAGGATCATTGAATTCGCCAAAACGAATATCGTCCTGAGGCCAAATCATGCGCGGCAAACCGCATCGGATGAAAAAAATCAAGACGGCAATCTGGGACATGATCACCAGGAAAGACTTGATCTCGGACATTTTTCCACGTGCCAACATAAAGGATCGCACATTTAAAAACATGGTCTTGCGCATTCAGGAAGTTGAAGCGATCCGGTATCGGTGATACGCCGCGCAGGTGCCCTCTGTGGAGACCATACAGGGCCCGACAGGATGATCCGGTGTGCAGGTTTTACCAAAATGGGCGCATTCCGGTGGTTTGACTCTGCCCTGCAGCACCTGGCCGCACAGGCACCCTTTGTGCTCCCGGGTTGGCTCTACATCCACAGGAATCTGAACGGCGGCGTCCCATGCTGCGAATTGATTGCGAATGGCCAATCCGCTTTGTGGAATCAGGCCGACGCCGCGCCAGATCGCATCGCATGGCTCGAACACATCTGTCAGCATCTTTTGCGCGATCCGGTTGCCATCGGGTGTCACGGCCCGCGTGTACTGAATCTCGACCATGGGCGTATGTGTTCGAACCTGGTGAACCAGCATCAGAATCGTCTGCAGGATGTCGAGCGGTTCAAAACCGGCGACCACGCACCCAATGCCAAATTCTTCGGCCAAAAAGGTGTACGGCAGCGATCCGATAATCACGCTGACGTGACCGGGACAAATGTAGCCGTCGATAGGCACATCGCCTGCGCTGAGGACTGCCATGGCCGGGGGCATCACTTTATGCGCAGAAAGGACAAAATAATTTCTCAAATCCTTTTCACGCGCCGACATCAGAGAGGCCGCCACTGTGGGCGCGGTTGTTTCGAATCCCACGCCCAGGAATACGACACGTCGTTGTGGAAACCGTTCGGCCAACGAGAGCGCTTCAAGAGTGGAGGTCACGATTCGGATGTCTCCTCCCCGCGCATGTTCGGCGTCAAGGCTTGATGTGGATCCCGGCACCTTCATCATGTCGCCAAACGTGGTCACCATCACATCGGGAAGGCGCGACAGGGCAATGGCCCGGTCCACTGTTTCGTTGGACGTGACGCAGACTGGACACCCTGGTCCCGAGATGAGGGTCAACGTCTCCGGCAGCATCTGCCGTACACCGTTGCGCGCAATGGCCATGGTGTGTGTTCCGCATACCTCCATGAAGGTCATGGGATGGTCGCCGGCTGCTTCGCGGATGGATTCAGCCAGTTTTTGCGCTACCACTCCGTTGCGGAACGCATCGACGTACTTCAATCCAGTTCTTCCATCTGACGGAAAAGATCCAGCGTCTCCAGGGCCTCCTCCTCATCAAGCTTCTGGATGGCAAATCCGGCGTGGACAATGATGTAATCCCCAACCTGGAGATCTTTCATCATCTGCAGGCTTACCTCCCGTTTAACGCCACCAATTTCTACAAGACCTTTATCTCCATGAATCTCCTGAATTTTCATGGGAACAGCTAAACACATGATTACCCCTGCTTTTTGTGTAGATAATGTGTGAACACGTGTGAAAGTCCTTCAATCAACAAGGATTCTGTGTAACAAGGCCGTGTGCGACTTCAACGTCAATCCTTGGGTGGGAAGACCTCGATCGGATGCTGCTGAAATAGAGGAATGCATGATCGAACAAAATATAGCAAAAATCAAACCGGAATTCAAGACATAAACAGCTCCGATCGAAAAAAACTATTTGGAATGTGCCAGCTGCTGCGCTGCTACTGCAGCCTGTCCCAGGGCCAGGCCACCGTCGTTGGCCGGGACCTGCGTGTGCGAAAGCACTTCGAATCCTTCTCTGGCAAGTCGGGATGTCAAGGCCTCCAGCAAACAGACGTTCTGGAAGCATCCTCCGCTCAGGGCGACAACATTAATGTTTTGCTCCTGGCGGATCTTTTGGCAAACTGAAATGAACAGGTGGATCAGTCCGACATGAAAACGAAGACTGATCTCGGATGTGGAGCATCCCGCAGCCACATCTTCAACGACCTGGAGGATGGCGGCGTCGGGATCGATGAGAAATGAGTCGCGCTGCGCAATGATGGGGAAAGAATAGGCGTCGGTTTCAATTAAATCAGCAAGTGGAGCGGACATAGCCATCTCAAGCTCCATGGCTGCCTGACCCTCAAAAGCAACGATTGGGCGAAGCCCTGCCAGAGCGGCCACACCGTCAAAAAGGCGTCCCAGGCTGGAGGTTTCGGGACAGTTGACCTGTTTCCGCATCATCGCTAAAGCGCCCATCAGTGATGTTCTGGGAACCGCTTCAGATAGCGGTGTCTTCCCCAAACGCTGGAGAATGGCGTCATCTCCAGTATTGCTGGAACGGTTTGTGATGGCAGCAGCAAGATACGCGAGCGCCATACGCCACGGCTGCTTCACGGCGCGATCTCCTCCGGGCATGGGGCGATAGGCGAAATTCCCGACACGCCGGAACGCGCCCAGATCTGCAATAAGGATCTCTCCACCCCAGACACGGCCGTCCGCGCCGTACCCGGTGCCATCGAAAGCCAGGCCGATGACTGTCTCGCCGCGCCCGTTTTCTGCCAGGCAAGCGGCAATGTGGGCATGGTGATGCTGCACGCCGATTAAGTGGACACCCTTTTGCCGCAGGGCCCACTGGGTCGAAAGATAATCAGGATGCAGATCGTGTGCGATTGCTTGTGGCTTGATTTCAAGAATGCGGCCCAGATGGTCTACACATTCCTCAAAGAAGCCCAAAGTTTCGGCATTTTCCAGATCGCCAATGTGCTGACTCAGAAAAGCCCGGTCGCCCTTGACCAGACACAGGGTGTTTTTCAATTCAGCTCCGACCGCCAGGATCGGCTGCAGCGCAGGTTTCGAGAGAAAGACAGGAACAGGGACGTACCCCCGTGACCGGCGAATGGGCCGGACCAGTCCGGCTGAAAATCGGGTGACCGAATCGTCGCTTCGCAGGTAGATGTCACGGTCATGCAGGAGAAACACATCGGCAATACCCGACAATCGGCGAAGCGCTTCGTCATTGTCGATGGCGATGGGCTCTTCAGAAAGATTGCCGCTGGTCATCACCAGGGTCGTTACATCCTGATTGTGCAGGAGAAGATAGTGCAGCGGCGTATAGGGCAGCATCACACCGATGAAATGGTTTCGCGGGGCTACAGATGAAGCCAGAGGGCTCGGTTCTTTTTTGTTCAAGAGGACAATCGGTCGCCGTGGCGACAAGAGGAGATCACGCTCGTGGGATGAAACATGCGCCAGTGATTGGACGGTCGGGATATCCAGGGACATGACGGCTAAGGGTTTCTCCTCGCGGTGCTTGCGCTGCCTGAGGCGTGACACAGCTGATTCGCTGAACGCATCGCAGGCCAGGTGAAATCCGCCCAATCCCTTGACAGCTACAATCTTTCCCTCCTTGAGGAAGCGGATGGCTTGACGGATGGGATCGTCTGTTTCGATAGATTCACCCGTTGCATCAGTCAACCAAATCCGGGGACCACACACAGGACAGGCGTTAGGCTGCGCGTGAAACCGGCGATCTACTGGATCTTTGTATTCGATCAGGCAATCGGGACACATGACGAAAGCGGACATGGTGGTCTTGGGCCGATCGTAAGGAATGTCGCGGATGATGGTATAGCGCGGTCCGCAGTTAGTGCAGTTGATGAAGGGATAACGGAAACGCCGGTCGGCTGGGTCGAACAGTTCACGCTGACAATCGTCACAGATGCCGATGTCTGGCGAGATCAGGACCGTTCGTTCTGCGTTGCTGCGGCTGGAACGGATGACGAACTCCGCGTCATGCTGGACGGACAAGTCTGACGTCTCAATCCGGGTGATTTGCGCCAGAGGCGGCGGTTGCTCTTCAAGAATGGCAGCAAATCGATTCAGAGCTGTCTGGTCACCCTCAACTTCGATCTCCACACCGGAATCCGTATTAACGACAAAACCCTTCAGGTTCTCACCCAGCGCCAAACGATAGACGAAGGGACGGAATCCAACTCCCTGGACGATGCCCTCGATGTGGAATGCTTTACGGTAAACAGACACCATGATGAGCCTTGGGAATGACAGCACAAGAATTGAAAGTATAACGCCGGTAAAGTGGATTGGTTTCAGCTAGAGCAAGGGGAAGCCCTTGAAATGGCCTCCCCACATTTAATATTGAGTAAACGAGCACCCGCAAAGCGGGTGGCTTTGAATTTATCCCGACGCTTCGGGATGGATTCAAAGTAGGCACGTCAGTGCTGACCAGTTTAGGATCGAGTCCCGAAGTTTCGGGATGAAGATCAATCAATAGATGGGATTACATCCCGACAAATTTCTTCACAAAATCAGTGCCCACCGATTTGGGACGCTCAATGGCCTCACCCAGGCCGCGGCTGAGAATCAGCTGCGAAAGCATGCCCAGTGAACGGGATACACCGAAAAGGACAGTGTAGTAGTCAAATTCGGTCACACCAAAATGGTAAAGCAACGCTCCGGAACCAGCATCGACATTGGGCCAGGGATTCTTGGCCTTGCCGTGTTCCTTGAGTACACCGGGAATGGTGTTAAAAACCAAATCAACAATCTTCACGACATCATCATCCGGGAAATGTTTCAAAGCAAAGTTGCGGAACGCAGTGAAACGGGGATCCGTCACGCGCAGCACCGCGTGACCATATCCAGGAATAACCTTGCCGGAATTCAGGGTTTCCCACGCGAAATCGACCAATTGTTGCTTGGTGGGCACACCATTGTATTGTTTGTGAAGGGACAGAATAAAACGCAAACATTCCTGATTAGCCAAACCATGAAGCGGACCGGACAGACCGTTCAGACCAGCTGACACACTATAGAATGGATCTGATAAAGCCGAACCGACACAGTGGCAGGTGTGGGCGCTCACATTTCCGCCTTCGTGATCAGAATGGAGCACTTGATAAAGCCGCATCATATCTGCGAATGTGCCGTCAGGATCTTCAATGCCCATCATGTAGGCGTAATTGCCCGCCCAATCGAGATCGGCTCTTGGCTCAATCCGGGAACCCTTGCCAAACCGCTTTCGGTAAATGTAGGCGGCTATGGATGGAAGAACAGCAATGATCCGCAACGAATCCTCCAGGACAGGTTTCCAGTATTCCGATTTCGGAATGCCTTCACGATATTTCTGCGCAAAGAGCGAATCACGCTGCATGACCAGCACAGCAGTGCTGAACATGGTCATGGGATGGGCATCTGTGGACATGGCGTCCAGGACGTTCCACACATAACCGGGAACCTCCTGACGCTCCCTCAAGTCTTTCTGCAAGGCGCTCAAAGCTGCCTTATCAGGAAGCTCACCTGTCACTAGAAGGTAAAAAATCTCTTCTGGAAGTT
>CAZDVF010000067.1:0-9989 GCA_964508725.1 uncultured bacterium
GCCATGACGACATTGGCGGCCATTGCCTTCACCAGTCTGGTTCAGGGATGGCTCATTCAGGCCAACCGGTGGATCGAGAGTCTCCTGCTTCTTGCGGCGACTCTGGTTCTTTTCAAGCCGGCGCTGGCCGGATCGCTTTTCAACATTCCGGAATCCGCCAGGCACTGGTTTTATCTGATCGGATTACTTTTTTTCGGTGGGGCGTATTTCCTCCAAAAACAGAGGCCGTCATACAGGTAACGTATGGAGTGAATGATGAAGAGATCCAAACAATGTCGTATTTTAACAGGTATTCTTGTCCTTTTCGTCACTACTTTTCTCGGCGCTCAAGATAGCGCGGAAATCCGCATTGTTTATCCCGCTGAAGGTCAAATCGTCACGGCCAAAGACTCCACCTTTATTTTTGGATCAGTCACTCCCGGTTCCAGATTGTGGATCAATGGTCATCCGGTTCGTATCCATCCGACAGGTCGTTTTCTGGCGTATGTCCCGATTGTAACGGGGGACTTTGAGTTTCAGTGTCGAGCCATATCCCTTGACGATACCGTCCAGGTAGAACGGATGGTGCATATCCCACACCGTCTTGTCGCCTTTCCTGTTGATTCACTCGGATTCGATACGTCGTTCGTTCATCCGATTGCTTCCTCTACATTACGTCCCGGAGATCTTTTTGAGGTATCGGTCAAGGGAACACCCGGCTGCCGAGCCGTGTTTGACATCGATGGTGTAGCCTGGGGACTGCCTATGGCCGAACGCATGCCTTTGTCCCGTTTTGCCTGGGGTGACGTTGTATTCGGTGATCTCAAGATCGACACATCCGTCACGCCGGGTATCTACACGGGTGTCTATCAAATTCAACCGTGGGATGTCGCCAACGACGCGCCTGTGAACTTTCATCTCATCGACGCCGGATTTGACACAGTCTCGATCACTGCGGGGGGTGCACTCTCCATCGATGCATCGCCTGTGCCGAAAATCGCCGTGCTCACCAGTGAGACAGTCATTGCCCGTCCCGCACCGGATCAGGCCTACACCTGGTTTCTGCCCAGGGGCGTCAAGGTCTGGCTTGCCGGACAAAAAGGAGCATGGCATCGGATTCAGCTGGCAGAGGGCCACACAGCCTGGATTGCAGATGGCAGCTTTCAGGAACTTCCTCCCGGCACACTCGTACCCCGCAGCATCGTCCGCGTGATCCGCACCGAAGATCTGGATGATCGGGTTCGTGTTCACATTCCTCTCGATGATCGCGTGCCATTTCACATCCGGCAGCGCACCAATCCGTCATCTCTGGTCCTCACTCTCTGCGGGGTGTGGTCGGACACGGACTGGATTCCCCAGGATTTCACCGATCCGGTCATCAGTGACATTCGATGGCACCAGGTTTCCAGCGAGGTCTACGAATTGGAAATCTTTCTCAACCAGACTCAGCAGTGGGGGTATGATTCCAGATACAACGGCTCCACATTTGAACTGGATATACGAAGAAAACCGAGAATCCAACGATCGGTTTTCAAAGGATTGACCATCTGCATCGATCCCGGTCATCATCCGGATACTGGCGCTGTGGGTCCGTCCGGTCTGGAGGAGCGGCAGGTCAATCTGGCAGTCGCCCGAAATCTCCGCAAAATGCTGGAAAAAAGAGGCGCAACCGTCATTATGACACGAGAGGAAGAGGAGGGCATTTCCCTTCGGGCGCGACCGAGGCTGGCTGCGGCCATGGATGCGGACATCCTGATCAGCGTCCACTTCAATGCGCTGCCCGACGGTGTCAATCCCTGGACGCATAACGGCAGCTCCACCTATTATTACAATCCCATGAGCAGCCGGCTGGCCCGGCTCATCCACAAAGAAGTACTGGAAGAGCTCAGGCTTCCAGATTTTGGCGTGTTCTATGCCGACCTGGCTTTGTGCCGTCCCACACAAATGGTGGCCGTGCTGACGGAGGAGGCCTTTATGATGATCCCGGAGCAGGAAGCGTTACTCGCCCAGCCCGAATTTCAAAAGCGATGCGCCAGGGCCATTTTCAAGGGACTGGAAAGATTCTTGAAAGAAAACCGTCATTAGTTGAGTAAACGCTGAAAGTGCATGGCCATTGATCCAGAGCATTATCTTGATCAGATTTTATGAAATAGATTGATCTGATATGATGAAATTGGAGGAGTAAATGGAGAAAGTACAGGCGATTGATCCAACCGCCCAGATTGGCGAGGGGACGGAGATCGGACACTTTACGGTCATCGGTGAAAACGTCCGGATTGGCAAAGGATGTCAGATCGGTTCCAACGTCGTCATACATATGGGTACGGTCATCGGAAAAGATGTCCGCATTGATGATAACACGGTCATTGGAAAGGGGCCGATGCGGGCGAAACGATCCATTTTCAAAGATGAGAAGGTTTTGCCGCCCGCCAAGATCGGAGACGGTTGCCTTATCGGGGCCCAGGTTGTGATCTATTCCGGGTGTCGGATCGGGGAGCATGTTCTAATCGCGGATGGCGCGGCTGTTCGCGAAGATGTTACAATCGGTTCCGATACAATTATCGGTCGCAGTGTGACCGTTGAAAACAAAACCACTGTGGGGAAGAAGTGCAAGCTCGAAACCGGATCGTATATCACAGCTTATTCCCAGGTCGGTGACTACTGCTTTATCGCACCCATGGTGACCACGACCAATGATAACTATTTGGGTCGCACCGAAGAAAGGTTTTCACATTTCAAGGGCGTGACCGTCAAGACCGGGGGACGCATTGGGGCCAATGCCACTATTCTGCCAGGCAAGACCATCAATGAAGACGCTGTTGTGGGCGCTGGCTCAGTGGTCACACGGGACGTTCCAACATGTCAAATCGTTGCAGGCTCACCTGCGCGTCTTTTCGGAGCGACACCTGAAAATCAGCTACTTGAAAATCAAAATTGGGATTGAAGTGAATTTTTTACTTGACAATAAATTAATCTTTCCCTATATTAGAGTCGTTACATCATCGTATTGACATCATTTGTTCCGAAGGGGAGGCATCGATGGATGCAAAAGTGAAAAGCAGTATTAAACAGTGTGACAAGATCATTCCCTTCCTGAAAGTTGTATCCAACACAACACGTTTGAAGATCCTCTGCATTCTCGTGGATGGTGAGCGGCGTGTTGGCGAGATTCAACAGTTCTTAGGGGCCAAACAATCTTACATCTCTCAACAGCTTAAATATCTGAAAAATACCGGATATTTGGACAACCGCAGGGATGGAACGCAGATTTACTATCGTCTTGTTGACAAGAATTTTCCAAAGATTCTCGATTCATTGAAGAAGATTCTTGGATAAAATGCTGTGAATTCAAACAAAAAGGGCTGCTCGTTTGAGCGGCCTTTTTTGTTTGGTATAGTCAATTTTACGTCATCTTCAGTGTAATAATAGTCCATGTCCCGGATCCTATTCTTCTGAAACCAGATTGAAGTCACCGCCTCCGAATTTATCTAAAAATACAAACCGTCTCTGAGAACTGCGGTAGTACCAGATTTCGTATCGATTGGTTGATGATCCCGATGTTGGAGGGCGCTCGACATCCGAAGGCGGCCCATAAATGATGTAAATTTGACCGCGGTCTGTTTCCCATCCATCAATGCCGCCCTTCCAGGGCGTGAAATTTTGGTTGGCAAAAGTGACACGCTGATAGTATTCCTTCTCTAGTTCATTGATCTCAGTGTTCGGATCAGGATCTCTTTCCTTCCAGAACTGTTCGAGTCTTTTATGCTGTTCATGTTCAGGCAATTCACGAAGCGCATTCCATTCATCCCTTTTCATGACATATTTGAGAACTTCGATGGCTTGTTTCAAATTGGGCAGGAAGACGCTGTGAGATTTCCATCGGATGAAGAACGGGCTGGTGCGTTCTATCCGTTCTGGACCTGCTTCTATAATAGTTTTCAGTGTATATTGACCAAACGAGATGTTCTGATTAATGGGGAAGTAGACAGTTTTGCAACGAGAAGTCAGGGAGATGTCAATGTTGTGTGAGGCGATAACATCTTCTTTCTCAGCGATAATTTCGAAGATCAGGTTCGCGTTCTTTTGGGTTCCGTCCGAGCAGATAATTAACTTGGCGCTGAACGTTGAATCGTCGAGCGTGCGAACAGGGGGAAAGAGAGGGAAGTCGTGGGTTTCTCTGATCCCGTTTGTCCGATCAATTTTATAAAAAAGAAGATCCGTTGCTGTGAGAGAACGTGAAAAGAATGCGGGGATCTCCATGGTCATCTCTTTTTTCAGAGGTGTTTTTGTTTCCAGGTCCACCAGTTCGAGATAGAAATCATATTTTCCCGGAGCCAGAACGATATCAAAACGTTCGTGAACAAATGTCTCGCGAGAATTGGTTTCAGCATATTGCGTACTTTCAATTTCACGCCTCCGAATGCGATTGCTGAAGATTTCACCGTGCGGGGTGCTAAGGATTAACATCAATTCATAACGCGCCCGGTAGATTGGATCCGAGTGAATGAATTGGAGCAGATCATAGGAGATCTTGACGAAGAGGGTGAATTGGGTCGAATCTGGATTGAGAGTCGGTGTGGCAAAGGGCTGGAAAAAAAACAAATCTTGTAGAACATCTCGTTGGTCGCCACTCTTAATTCGATCGAACCAGGGCTGTTGTGTCATCTGGCAGAACGTTGTAGCTGCGATTAACAGCATGAAGATACTCGAAAACCAACCGATCCGCTTCATTGACAATCCTTCCGATTTACAGTGATCGTGCATGTCATTGAAAAGAGATTTCCCCAATTTTTTAACAATCCCTCTTCTGACGAATAAAGTGGGTAAATCTGTTTACATCGTTTTGTTGATTGAATGTAAGATTTTGATGACAAGAAATCAAGCTTTTCTGGAATTGCAGCAGGGCATCACGGGAAAGTGGTTTAAAATAAACCACTTCCATACGCTGCATACAAATGCGATGTGACAAGGAAGAAATCAATTTAATTACTTTGGAATTAGAGTGTTATGCGGTTTTATGTCTGACATTACAGGCAGATAAGATTTCGGGCATGAATCTTGCATCCATGCCATGTTGCTTTATACCGAAATAATATCTTGACAATCAGATAAATTATTCTTATCCTAAAGTCAATCATGTGTTATATATCAACTTGACGATCATTAGGATGATAACAAACATGCGAATCATGACATTCATGGCTGTTCTTTGGGTTGCTGTGTTTTTTATTCAATCTTCAACCGAAGCGGCTCAAACGACAATTGCTGTTCTCGATTTTGAAAATAACAGTTTTTCCAAGGCAGAAGAATACGACCCTCTGACAAAGGGTCTTGCTGAGATGTTTGTCACAGAATTGAGCACTCTTGAAGCACTTCAAGTTGTAGAACGCCAAAAGATCAAGTCTGTTCTCGATGAGCTGAAATTGAGTCAATCGGGTCTCATTTCGGAGAAGAACTCGACAGAAGTTGGAAAACTGCTTGGCGCCCATCATCTTGTTTTTGGCGGCTACATGGTGACTATGGATGAAAAAATACGGATTGATGTGCGCGTTGTCGAGGTTGAAACTGGTCTGACCATCAACGCCGGTCAGGAAACGGGCAAGACCAAAGACATTTTACGTTTGATTCAGAAACTGAGTAACAAGATCGTAAAAGATCTGAATGTCCAATTATCGAAGAACGAAGAACGATCACTGAGAAAGGCTAAAGCATTTGATATGCAAGCGGTTGTCTATTACTCCAAAGGGGTGGAGTACGAAGACAACGGACAACTTCGCGAGGCTTATCTGAGTTACAAACAAGCGCTGGAGATCGAACCTGAATTTGATCAAGTGAAAAAGCGTATCAGTCTCCTGGTCCAAAAAGCGAAGGAACAAAAGAATTAAAAAATAAATATTATGTCCTCTCTGTTTGCTCTCCCTCGTTTCGATTCCCAATCGTGACATTCACGCCTTAGGGGGGAGCGGTCAACTTGAGGAGGTTTCATGCGATCAGACCGTCTTGTCGTTGTCATCCTTTTGGCTTTAACGGTAGGATGGGCTGTATCCCCTTGTCGACAGGCAGAATCGTACCTGCAACATGAAGAGTACGAGAAAGCGCTCAATGCCTGTCGTGACATAGAAAACTGATTGGTGAGTACAAGAAAATTGGACACTACCTTGATCATGAACGGAATCAGCGATACGGATTTGCTTGCTTCTATCGGCCTCTATTCCTGCTGTTTGGTGATAGACGTCCGTTTGGCTGTTCGTAAACCAATCTTGGTCAAGTAGCGCCTTCGGAGGAGGAGCGATTGATGAAGAGACTGTCCTGTTTGCTGCTCATTGATCATATACATCTGGCCGGTTCCGCGTAAATGATACCGGACCGGCCAGTTTACAGTGAACTTGTTATCTCAGGGCATTAACGGGAAGACTGGAATCGGCCGCCAATGTGGATGTTGAGGGCGTTGATCTGTCAGGAATGCTGAACTACACGTTTTAACTGAAGAAGAAATAAACCACAGAGGGCGCTGAGATAAGAAACGGAAGAGCATGAGGATGTTGATCAGGTGTTCCAGGTGGTTTTGGAATAGAAGGGTGATTCATTTGTTTGGAGGATGTCATTCATGAGACGGAGCTTGCTCTGTATCTTGTTGTCGGCGCTGCTTCTGGGAGGTTGCGCGACAACCAAATACACACCTGCGGAAAAACAGCTGGAGAACAACCAGTTCGATGAGGCCATCCGTTCGTACCTCAAGCTCTTGGATCCGCATATTCGCAACGGAAAACGGTTCATCTTTTATGACCGGGAAGCCATCACAGGAATTGGAACGGTCTACTGGCAGATGGGCAAATACGAGACATCGGCGCGCATTTTCCGCATGGTGGTCGATAAGGAGCCGCAGTTCGGCAAAGGTCTGTTTTACCTCGGGCTGTCGATGGAGGGTATGGGGCGTGAAAATGACGCCATCGATGTGTACCGCCGATATTATAACCTGCGGCCATACGATCCATTTCGGCAAGTGCTTGTGGGGAGGATGGACTGGCTGGTCAAGAAGAAGATCACCCACGAAATTCAACAGTCATTGCTCAATGAATCCAGTCTCAACCTGACTGACAGTCCTGAAAAAAGCGTGGCAGTCCTCTACTTTCTCAGTTTGAGTGAAGATCCCCAGTGGGAGCCTCTTTCAAAGGGGCTGGCAGAGATGATCATTACCGATCTCTCTCTTGTCAAAGAACTGGATGTCATCGAGCGGCTCCGTCTGAATAAAATCATGGAAGAGCTGAATCTGTCGAATTCTGGATTGGTTCAAGAGGAGACGGCACCACGGTTGGGTAAACTGTTGGCTGCCCGCCATCTGGTGAAGGGATCGTACCTGGTGATGCCCGACTTGACACTCGATCTCAATGCCGGGATCTACCAGGCCGCTGATGTGCTGGTTCCCCAGAACGCCGATTTCAACGGGAATCTGGCTCAGCTGTTTCGTATGGAGAAAGAGCTGGTTCTGCGGATTCTTGCCTATTTCAACATTACACTGACACCGTCGCTGCGCGAGCGGATCCTCCAGATACCAACTGAGAATATGATGGCATTTATGAGTTACTGCCGTGGTCTCGACGCGCAGGATCGGGGTGAATTGAATAAAGCTCGTGAGTTTTTCAAACAAGCTGTGGAATATGACCCTGACTTCTTGATGGCGCGCGATAACAACATGACAGCTGATATGTGGGACGCCACACACAACCGAAATCTGGCTCGCTTAAACCGGGACGTTGTCCAGCTCGTAAAGACACGCGGCCGTGAAGAGGGTGAGTTAGTATATAGACCTTCTCTACCACTGATGAGTTCAAGAAACCGTTTACAATGGCTGGGCGCCTACCAGAACGCCGGCTTCTTGCCCGGACGCGACGCCAGGCAGTCTCTGCAAGAGGCAGATTTTAACGGTGTGCAATTGTTACCCAAGCGTCCGCTGGATGAGCCGCCGCCGCCCAGCCGTTAATGCGATCCTCTTTGCAATCAGTTTGATGCAGAGCACGATTTGAGGAGAAACTGAACCATGCGTAAATCGCTTGCACTTTCTCTCTTGCTGACCATGACGGCGATGATCTCATTCGCCCAGCAGCCGGAGGTTGTGACCCCCCTGGGCCGATGGGCCGAAGGACACAGCAAGGCTGTGTTCCGGCGCAGCGGATACACCTTCATCGGAAACGGAAGCTACCTTGAAGCATATCAGAATCAAGGCGGCCTCTACCGACGGCTTGACACCATTCTGCTGCCCGGACCGGTGGAGGACATCTGGGTGCGCGGTGGCCTTGGGACCATCTACGCGGCTTGCGGAGAAGCGGGATTGGTTGTCGCTGATTTTAATCCGGGCAACAACCAGTTTGGTAACACGCGCACCCTGGATACGCAGGGTTATGCCAGTGGCCTCATGCAGTATTACGACTGGGCTTATGATCGGGATTATGTCTTTTTAGCGGATGGAAATAACGGATTGCTCCTGATCAATGTTGGCGGTGGCAATCCGGTTTTGCAAGGGAAATTCCAGACGACCGGGTACGCCCACGATGTCTGGGTATACAATGACAGTACAGCTTTCATCGCTGCAGGAACCGCCGGATTTTTCGCCGTGCAGACCTATCCGTCACCTAATCCATTTGCTGTTGATTCTGTGATCATTCCCCAGACCGTTCCCGATAGACCGCCCGTCGTCCAGGATCTTGTCATCATCGGACAGACGGCCTATGTCTCGGCCGGTTCCGGCGGCATGCGTATCATCGATGTGAGCGACCGCGAGAATCTTCAAATTGTGGGCACGTGGACCAATGGCAGCGTCGAAGTGACCAGCACCTGGGTTGTCGGAGATTACGCCTATTGCGCCTGCGGAGACAGAGGTATCTATGCGCCTATCAATATCTCTAATCCTGCGCTGCCTACGGGTCCAAGCTTTTTGCCTCTTGATACGGAGGGCTTCACTTCCACTATTGTCGTGGATCGTGATACTGCCTTTGTGGGTGACTCCTATAACGGCCATCTGCTTGTGGACGCGTCGGAAGGATCGCAACCGATTATCATCGATTCTGTCGAGACAGCCGATCTGGCGATGGGTGTCGCCCTGACCGACGATTATGCATTTGTGACGACAGGTCAAACAGGCCTGAAAGTCCTCGATCTGGAAATAACTGATCCCCCCGATCATTTTCTCACACCTGTCGAACAGTACGATACCCCGGGTGAAGCGCGCGGTATTGTCAAGGCGGGAAATTATCTCTACATCGCTGACGGATCGTGGGGGCTGACCGTCCTTGATGCACTTTACCCAACCAATCTGGATTTTCACGATGAATTTGTGACGCAGGGGGATACCTGTTACGACGTGGATGTTTCCGGCAGTTATGCATTTTTGGCCTGCGGACGTGACGGTGTTCGCGTGATTAACATCAGCGGCGCGTCGTTTTTTGAAGTTCCGGGAAGCCCCTTCGACACACCGGGTAACGCCCGCGCTATCACGATTGTGGACACACTGGCGTATGTCGCTGACGAGACCAGTGTCCGTGTTTATGACATTGCCGGTTTGCCGGGAAGTTTCTCCGGACTGAGTCTTGCCCGATCCCTGACCACGGATATCGAGGCGGTAGGCATTGATGCTGCGGATGAGCTAGTCTATGTTGCGAACGGATCCCGCGGTTTTCTCGTCTGGGATCTGTCGGATGACGATGTGCTGCGAGTCGAGACAATCGCAGCCTGCACAGATGTGGCCATCCGGCAGCGTACTATCTACGTCACGGACATGCAACGCGGCCTGGGCGTGTACGATTTCTCCAACCCGGATGTCATGCCTGATCTGGTGAATTTTTACAATCCGGGCGGAGATCTTCGCGGGCTGGCCGTGACTGATGATGTGATCGGTCTGGCCGGGGGAGGGAGCGGATTCCATATTCTCGAGAGCCAGATACATCCGCAAGCTGCCATCCTGCCTGAAGACGAGCGACTCAATTTCGGACCGGTTCCTTTGGGGGAGAGCCGGC
>CAZDVF010000068.1:0-9897 GCA_964508725.1 uncultured bacterium
TGGCCCAGTTCGATGTGTTTCAGTCTCTCGAACTTGACCTGCTCGACGCCCGGTTTCGGCTCCGGGGGCCGCTAAGCATCTCTGATTCTCCCATCATCATTCTGGCCATCGACGATCAGTCTGACGCATCGACACCCGACCGCTGGCCCTGGCCGCGCCAATACTTCGCGCACGTCATCGAGAACCTGAATGAGGCCGGCGTCCGTGTGATTGGGGTGGACGTCATCTTTGACCAGCCTGACCGGAACGGTAAAGAATCCGACCGTGCGCTGGCGGACGTTTTACGTCATTCAGACAATGTCGTCATGGCCGGAAAACTGCTTCAAACATCAGACCGTGGCGTCTTGTCGCAAACACTGATTCCGCCTTTCGAAATCTTGAGAGAAAGCGGCGCTGGATGGGGACTCGTTTCCAGTGAACTGGACGGAGACGGCATCTTTCGCCGCTATCTGCCGTCACAGCGTTACAGCGACTCGACCTATGCGTCCTTTGTTGTGGAGGTGCTGCGGAAAGCGACAGCTCTGCCCGACACGTGTGTCATCCGGGAAACGGAGGACTGCTTCCAACTTGGTGGATGGGTGATCCCCAAAACCGATGGTGTGGCCATGCGTATCAATTTCGCCGGGCCAGCCGGCACCTTTCCCATCTACTCCTTCGATAATGTGCTCGACGATGTGGACTTCGATCTGGCGGGTGGATTCGATATCAACGCCTTCGATGATCCCGGCGATACATCTCTGGGAGTCCCTCCGGGTCTGCTCCATTCCGGAGCTCTGAAGGATAAAATCGTCCTCATCGGCGCCACCATGCAGGAGCTGCACGACGATTTCCCAACGCCCTATCTGGAGGTTCGCGAGGCCTCCGGCACAACGCGCAAGGCGCTCACACCCGGTGTAGAGGTCCACGCCAATGCGCTGTGGACGATTCTGAGCGGGCAATATCTCTCCACTCCGGCAGATTGGATGGTGCTGTGCGCCATGCTCGTCCTGAGTCTCGTTGTTTGGTTTCTCGCGGTGCGTTTGCCAACACTCTGGAGCGCGCTCTCTTCTGCACTGCTGGCTGGATTGTTGATCATCCTGAGTTTCTGGCTCTTCGCATCAGCGCGGCTGGTCGTCCAGACCGTAGCGCCGCTTCTGGCTGTTGGATTCGGATACGTGGGCCAGGTCCTCTACCTCTATATCTTGTCGCAGCGGGAAAAACGACTCATCCGGGGCGCATTCGCCCATTATGTGCCGGAAAAAGTCGTCGCGCAGATTCTCTCAAATCCGGACGCCCTGAAGTTGGGCGGTGAAGAGCGGATCGTGACTGTTCTCTTTTCAGATATCGCCGGATTCACCACCATCGCCGAACAGATGGCGCCGGGCAAGCTGGTCAACCTGCTCAACAGATATTTAACAGAAATGTCGGAAATCGTTCTGGCGCACGGCGGCATTATCGATAAATTCGAAGGCGACGCCGTCATGGCCGAATTCGGCATGCCAGTCCCAAGTTTGGATCACGCTCTGCAGGCATGTCTGACGGCCATCGAGATGCAAGAAAGGCTGATCCAGATGCGAACACAGTGGAAGGAGGAGGGGCTTCCGCAGCTTGAAGCGCGGATCGGCATCAACACCGGTGAGGTCATCGTCGGCAACATGGGCTCACGCGACGTCTTTGACTATACCGTACTGGGCGACCATGTCAACCTGGGCGCGCGCCTCGAGGGCGCAAACAAATTCTACGGAACGGCCATCCTCATCAGTCAGTACACCTGGGACTGCGTAAAAGAGGACTGCATCGCGCGTCCATTGGATACAGTCCGCGTCAAGGGCAAAGCCGAGTCTATTCAGATCTTGGAACTTGTTGGACAGCGTCACGATAAAGCAGACGCTTCCATCAGGCCGCTCCTCCACCAATTTGAAGAGGGACTGACGTTTTACCATGCCCGGCAATGGGACGAAGCCAAAAACAGTTTCACATCGTGTCTCGAGATCAGCCCGGACGACGGCCCGTCTCAGGTCTATCTTAGCCGCTGCATGGACTTTCTCATCACACCCCCGCCCTTCGACTGGGACGGCGTCACCGACCTTGATCAAAAGTAAATTCCGGAATTTCTGAAAGGATGTACAGCAAGCCTCCAAGGTGTGTCACACAATTCACCTGGATCAAATCAAGGGAAGTCCCCATCGATGAAAACGAAAGCGTATTGGCCGAACTGGATTATGATTCTTCCGATGATAGCGTGTCTCCTTTTGGGATGCTCGGACACTGAAAAGGAAACATCATCTGATACGAAGGGAGCGCTCGCCGTCCTTGAGATGGTGAAATCAGATGCAAGAATTCTGCTTCAATGGGACGCCGGTATCCGTAGCCACAGATTAAAGATGGTCTTCGACGCTGCGCCGAACCTGCCTGATACGCACGCAGAGAATCTGGTCACTCTTCTCATTATGGCACTGGATACGCCAGAACCAGCTCTTCGAGGTCACGCTGTGTACATCCTGCGCGAACTGACGGGAGAGAATCACGGATTCAACTCCTTTGCAGCGGGTATGGATCGTGAGACTGCATCCGGCAGGTGGAAATCCTGGTGGTCTGAAAATAAGGACCGCTTCACACCGCACAGGCTGCCTCGAAACCAGTCCACTCTGATCGTGGACGAAATCCCCGGTCGCATCGTTGGTAACGACGACGAGCCGCCTGGCCGTCTTGTGCATCTGGACGGAGTCGGAAATCCTGTCACTGACATCCAGTCGCTGAAAATGCCCTACGACGCTGTGCCCACACCCGACGGAAATTACCTGGTCAACATCATCCGCGCCCGGGCCGTGTGGAGAGTCACATCACAAGGCGACGTGTTGCATCAGATCCCCGTGGGCGGATATCCCTGCAGTCTTGAGTTGCTGGAAAACGGCCATCTTCTCGTGGCCGGATGGGACGACACTGTGCCGGGATTCGTCAGAGAGTTCGACGGGGGAGGCAACATCGTCTGGCGGCACGAGCCCCTCCGATGGCCCTGGAAGGCTCAACGATTAGAGAACGGAAACACACTCATCGCTGACGCCGGAACAAACCGTGTGTTCGAAGTCAATCAGAATGGAGAGGAAGTCTGGGCCGCCGATCATCTTGGACCAGAGACGCCGGAGCTGTTCGACGCGCTGGGACCCGTTTTCTGCCAGCGTCTGGAGAATGGCAACACGCTCGTTTCTGTACGGGGACTCAGCAAAGTCGTGGAGTTGAACCGTGAGAGCAACGTGGTGTGGGAAATCGGACCGGACATCGTGCTGAACCAGTACGATGCGGTGCGACTGTGGAACGGAAACACCCTCATCTGCGACAGCGGCCATTTCCGTGTCATTGAAGTCGACTTCGACAAAAACATCGTATGGGAGAAGGGCGGTTTTGGATATCCCGCCAAAGCGTACAGATTTTAACGTGTTCGGACAATCGTAAAACGGGGCTGCATCAGAAGCCTATTGTTGTCTTTGGGATTGCAGATGTAGGAGCGCGGCATGCCGCGCCCCTACGGTGTAAAATCCAACAAAAATTGCCCTACTTCACCCGCACAGGATACGGCGGCCGCTTCCGCTCGGGCGGCGGATTCGCCTTCAGTTCCTCTAAAATCACGTCAATCGCTCTCTCGAGCTGCGGATCGTGTCCCTTGATGACATCAGACGGCCACTGCTCCACTTCGATGTCCGGCGGCACGCCCACATTTTCCACAACCCATCCGCCGTCCTCTGTCCAGATGGCCAGGTTCGGCGCTGTCACATACCCGCCGTCCATAAGAATGGGGAATCCCAACGTCCCCACCAGACCACCCCACGTCCGCTTGCCGATGAGTTTGCCGAGCCCGAATTTACGGAACATCCACGGCAAGAGATCGCCTCCCGATCCTGCTGTCTCGTCAATCAGCATGACCTTGGGCCCCTGGATGGACGCGCTGGGTGTTTTCAAATCCTTCCCGTAGCGCATGTTCCACATCGCGGTGTAAGGCCGTCTGAGCAGATCGATGTAATAATCGGCAACCTGTCCCCCGCCGTTGAACCGCTCATCCACAATCACAGCGTCTTTTTGAACCTGGGGGAAAAAATACCGCTTGAAAGAGGTGTGCCCCGCTGTTGTCGTGTTGGGCACGTACACGTAGGCCACGCGTCCGTCCGTAGCCGCATCGACCTTTCGGATATTGCCTTCCACCCAGTCGCGGTGACGTAGGTTGCTCTCATTATCAATCGGCACAACCTGGATAGTGCGCGATCCCAACCCGTCGGGATTGGGTCCAACTGTAATCTCAACAATCTTGCCAGACGTGTTTTCAAACCGGCTGTACAGATTCTCCGGCGGCTTCAAATCTTTGCCGTTGACAGCCAACAGGTACTCACCCGCTCTGACGTCCACGCCCGGCTCGGCAAGGGGCGAGCGCAGATCCGGATTCCAGTTGAGTCCACCGTAGACTTTTTGAAAGGTGTACCGGCCATTCTCAATACCATAGTCCGCGCCCAAAAGGCCGCCCGGTATGTTGTCGGGATCATTGTACCGGTCGCCCCCGCCCACGCGGTGGTGCCCCACACACAGCTCGCTGCACATCCATTGAATCACGCGGTTCAGGTCGTCGCGGCAAGCCAGGTGGTCAAGGAATGGTGTGTATTTCGCCTTCATGGCCGGCCAGTCAGCACCGTGAAAATTGGTGGCGTAAAAGTAGTCCCTGTTGATACGCCAGGCTTCATCGAAAATCTGCCGCCACTCGACAAGCGGATCGATCTTTACCTGGATGGCGTCAACGGCGAGCTTCCCCTCACCAGGCTTGCCTTTGGCCGATGCCGATGTAATAGACCATGCCTGACCTGCACGATAGAGCAACTTCTTGCCGTCTGTGGTCAGAAAATAGTTGTCGGCCTTGTCGAGGAGGACCTCGCCCTTTCGCTCGGAAAGATCATACATGTGCAGCCTGGTGTCACGCGCACGGGGCATGATGCCGCCGCCAAGCGCAGGCGCCTCCAAATAATAAATCTTCCCCTCTTCGCCGGTCTGCAGATTGGCAAAGGGCCCGGAATCCACGGGCAGGGCCAGAATGCGCTGACTCAGGCCGTCCAGGTCGATGACAACCGGCGTCTCGGCTTTCGCATCCTTCGTGTCGGACGCTTTCTTCTCATCCTGCTTTTCCGGATCTGTTTTTTCCTCGTCGCTCTCTTTTGCCAGCGGTGATGGCAGATCTTTGTTCAGGACAGCCAGGTAAATGGCCCGGGTCATACGCATGTCGGCGTTCGACATGGCGAACCAGTGACGCACCGGTCCGGCGTCGGTGGATGCAAAAAAGTAGAGGTACTTCCCGCTCTTGTCGAACACCGGATCGCCCACATCGCTCAGGCCCTCGGTGACGGGATACGATGTTTTCTGCTCCAGCGAATAGAGGGACAGCTCCTGGAACATGGACAGGTTGGTGGTGGTGTAGACGATCCACTTGGAATCCGGAGACCACACGCCGCGAATGGGACCGAACGCTCCCGGCGCATAGAGAATCTCTGTCGCAATCTTCGTGATTTTACCGCCGGCGAGATCCAGCCAGTATAGGGTCCGTCCGTTGTCCGCAAAGCTGATTTTTTTAGAATCAGGAGACCAGACCGGATTGGCGTAAAATCCCGTGCCGTTCAGTTTGTACGATTTGGACACTCCCTTGCCGTCCTGCGGCTGGATGACGAGAGTGTACTCGCCTGATGCGTCGGAGAAATAGGCGACTGATTTGCCGTCTGGCGACCAGACCGGTGACCGCTCGTGCGCGCCGGGACTGTTTGTGAGATTGCGGGGATCACCCTTCTCCCCCGGCACGGTCACGATTTCACCGCGGAACTCAAACACGGCCCGCGAACCGGATGGCGAAACCGACGCGTCGCGGATGTACCGGTCGCCCTTGACATACCGGGGACGCAGCTCCGGCAGATCGGCTGCCACACCCACAACAAGCCTTTGGCTTCGGGCTGAAGCAAGATCATAGATATGGATCGATCCGGCCTGCTCGTAGATGATCCGCCCGTCACCCGCAGACGCGCTGAGGATCGGAAAATCGGCATGCCGCGTCAGCTGGGTCACGGTTTTGCCTGCGGGATCATAGGAGAACAGATTAAACTCGCCGTTCCGGTCGGAGAGGAAATAGACCGTGCCACCGATCCACATGGGGTCCGTGTCATTGCAGCGACCTTCGGGCTGCGGGATCTGTTCCACCGTGTGTGTGGAAAAGGTGTAGAGCCAGATCCGGGTGTGGGTGCCGCCGCGGTAGTGCTTCCACTCGCGGAACGCCTCGCCCAGGGGCGTGTAAGCCAATTGCTCCCCGTCATCGGAATAGGATGCTTTGTACGCGTTGGGGATCTCCAACTCGGTCGGAAATCCGCCCGCGACGGGCACGGTGTAGAGCTTGTTGTACCGCCGTGTGAACACGCTGCGCGCTGAGCGGAACAGCACAGCCGATCCGTCCGGTGTGAAATCGCACACCGCATCCGAAGAGGGATGCCACGTCAGCCGCCTAGGCATGCCACCTTCGGCAGGGATGATGAACACGTCGGTGTTGCCGTCGTACTCGGCGTTGAAAGCGATCCATTGTCCATCTGGCGAGAACACAGGATTCGTTTCCACACCCTCGTCGGATGTGAGCCGCCTCACATTCTGCCCGTCGACATCGGCCGTCCACAAATCGCCGGCGTAAACAAAGGCAATGCGGCTCTGACCCAGCGCCGGCTGGGCCAGCATCCGGGTGTCGCGTGTATCCACAGCAAATGCGTGGATGGATCCTGTCAACACAATCAGGATCAGGGATAATTGGATTCTAACATTTCGCATGACATCCTCCTATGATGGGATGTGCATTATGTAACTCTTCCTGTCCTGTCAAGGAAATAGTTCATCCTTCACCGGACGTGAATTCGGTTTTAAACCATGGCTTTGCGAAGCTGATTCTTGAGAGCCTTGATCTCTTTGCGTACCTTTTTCAGCTCCTCTTTATCCTTGCTTTCGATAATCTTGTCACGTTTGGTCTTCAGTGCACGGATCTTCTTCTTAATCTCTCCCTTATTGATACCCACCACTTCATGATGTTCGTGCATTTCGATATTGAGCGCCGTGCAGATGGCCTGAAGCAGGTGATCCTTGTTCATCTGGGTGTACCCCTGCACAGCTTCGTGATCGATTTCCTTGGCCATCTCCTTGAGCTGGGCGACCGTCTTTTTTTTGAGTTCCTTGTACGTGTGTTCCATCTGATCCTCCTAGAAACCAGTTCAATTGGATTACGATTCTCTTGATTTCCTGATGTGCGATCCTCCGGCATGCCGGTGATGCATTATGGTTTTACATCGTATCGGATTCCTACAATATGACCGGAATCAATTGCTATTGCGGCATTCGAATAATCACCGCCCGGAACATGGCGAAGCGTTCACGTCCTGTTCCACGATCTGTGGGACCGGGAAGGAATTGCTGTCTGATCCCGATCTTCAATGTTCAGAAGATTATCAGCAATAGATCGGGAGAGTTCAATTCCTTCAGGGAACGCGGATCCATGTTCAGGTGATTTTTCGGCCGCCGCGGGTTTTTGGAGCACCTTTTTTCTGAAAAAGGTGCCAACCAGGATCTGGTCCGATCTTCAAGTCCTCACTTCGGCTTCGCTGTATCGAAGCAGCTTACTCGGAGCCACTCTTTTTACAAATCGGACACGACCGGTGCGGCGCCTCAAACCAGCAACACGAAATTCCGGACAATCAGGAGCCCGGCCGCCAATCCGGCTACGGTCAAGACTGCCATCCGGATGCGCCCCGCATCGAGAAAAGGAGCTGTGCGCGCCGAGATCCAATATCCGGCCGCAATACCGGGCACAAGGACGGCCGCAGCCAAAAGCTCACGGACGCCGAAACGCCCGATCACGATCAGGGACGCAATGGAAAGAACCGTGCCCACCACAAAGATACCCGACAGCGTTCCACGGATGCGGGGCCCTTTCTGATCCTGAAAGAGCAGGGCCATGGGCGCTCCGCCGATGGATGCGACCGTCCCCATGAATCCCGACACTGTGCCCGCAGACACCAGGTTCAACCGGTTGACCGGCAACGACATACCGCTGGCGAAAATCCCCAGGGCGGCCAAAACCAGGATGCCGGCCCACAGAGAGAAACGGCCACCGCTCAGGGACTCGAGAAGCACAGCCCCCACAACCGTGCCCAGCAATCTGCCGAAGACAGCCCACGTCAGGTCCGATCGGACAACCGCGTGCTTCTCGCGTCGGTATAGGAGAAATGTCAATAGGAGCGCAGCCAAAAGCAGCGGGCCCGGTACAAAAACCGGATCCAGCAGGACCAGCAGGGGCACGGCCAAAGGACCGAGGCCGAAACCAACGGATCCCTGGATAATCGATCCGGCAAACACAATCACAATCGCAAGGAGCGCTTCAGTTAACGTTAAAGGGAAATCCATGCAATCATCTTAATCCACGTGTGGCAATTTGTTCTCATCCTGCCCGAATAAATAAGCCTTTAGGAGACAATCAGTCAACGGTTCAAATCCATTTCTGGAGCAAGTACCCAGTTCATGTATCAGGTCATTGAAAGCGGATCACAATCCTCCGATTTGCATCTCACGGACGCGGAAAGTCGGCACTGTCATGGACCGATTGAGATCAAGGTCGCTGCCCACCATGTCGATTCCGAACAGAATCGACTCGGCTGTTCCGGCGATGGTCAATCCCTTCACCGGGAAGGCGATGCGGCCATTCTCGATCCAGAAACCCAAGACACCGCCGCTAAAATTCCCGTTCACAGGATTGATGCCATAACCCATGACACCTTTGAGAAGCAGCCCTGTTTTTGTGGAGCGAATGATCGCTTCGGGATCAGTCTCGCCTGCAACCATGTAAAAATTGTGCGGACCAATGCCCGGCAGGCTGGTGAATCCGCCTCGCGAGGCATTGCCCGTGCTTTCAACGCCAGCCCGTTTGGCAACAATCGTGTTGTACATGAATCCCTTCAGAACGCCCTGATCGACAATGACGCGCCTCTGTGTGGGCACGCCCTCGCCGTCAAAGGGCGCACTGGCCAAACCCTTGGGCAGGGTGCCGTCGTCGATG
This sequence comes from uncultured bacterium, assembly GCA_964508725.1. Taxonomy (GTDB): domain Bacteria; phylum Zhuqueibacterota; class QNDG01; order QNDG01; family DSAB01; genus CAZDVF01. The sequence goes on from CAZDVF010000068.1 coordinate 9,083, forward strand.
ATTGTGACCTGCGGCGCGGCGACAGGCTGATCCATTTTCTCTGCCAAAAAGCTGGCGCCCTGCAACACACGTTCGCCGTTGACTGCCCCTAGAATCCCACCCAGAATGGATCGTGCCACATCGGGATCAAAAATGACAGCCGCTTTCTGAGTTTTCACCATCCGAGGATCCAGCATACCGTAGGCATCCTTCGCCGCTTTTTTTGCGACTTCGTCCGGTGATTTGAGGTCGGCAAATAAATGGCGATAACACGATTCGCCGCCCGACGATTTTTGTTCGCCTTTTTCGGCAACAACCGAGACGCCAAATCCGCAGATTGAAGTCTTGTATGTTTTAGCCAGTCCGTTGGAATTGGCCAGGACGATCTCCCCTACACCTTCAGAATAGGACGCGCCGGCGCTCTTGGTGATACGCCGGTCACGCATGGCCGCTTTTTCCGCCGCCTCGGCCAGAGCGATTTTCTTTTCGGTTGGAATTTCCGCAACCGCCGGATCGAACAGTCCCTCGACATCGCTCTGACCTTGCAAAGTGGGAAGAACATTGTTCTCATCCGATGTCGTCCGTTTGGCGAAAGCGACAGCGCTTTCGATGGTCCCTTCTAAAGCTGCATCGGAAAAATCATTGCAGTGGGCAAAGCCCAACTTGCCTTTTGTGAAAATCCGGAATCCCGCGCCGTGAGACGAGGCTTCCTGCACTGTTTCGACTTCCCCATTTCGGATTTCGACATTCAGTTGCCGCTCCGATTCGATATACACCTCCGCCGCGTCGGCGCCCTTGTTTCGGCACTGTTTGACAAGGCGTTCGGCGAGTGCTTG
>CAZDVF010000069.1:0-9890 GCA_964508725.1 uncultured bacterium
TACTTTAAAAGGTTTATCCTGTTTCCCAAAAATGTGTTTTGCCAAAGTTCAGTTAATGAATTCGGGCTGGAGCCGTTCAATCAGTTTGCAGAGTGCGATTTTAAAAAAGGGAAAGGTTCCCATCCAGGAGACCAGACGTTATGACGTGTATTTGGCCCGCAGTTTGATGAGATGGACAATGTGCTTGCGTTCTTCGTCCATGAGCTGCATGATGATGCTTTTATCATCCGACTGGACGTAATTTAACAGTTCCATGAAAAGCAGAATGGCGTCTTTCTCAAAGCCGATGCTTGTTTGAATAGCTTCCAGTGGAGTCTTCACATGCTGTTCAAAGTTTTCAGGTGTGAATTTCCTGTATAATTTATCATCGACAAGTGCATCCATATAAGCTGACATCTCACCTGAATATGATTCGACAATGGCGCTGGATTCCAGCGTACCGCGAACGGCCTGAAACTTTTTGATATGTCCATTTTCCCAATCACGCAGCCGTGTGAAGAGAGATTTGATCTCTTCATCGTCAAACTGCTTGGCGACCTGATCGTAAAAATCCCTGCGCATTTCTTCTTTTGCGATGCCGATATCAACCACATCGACGACTTTGAGAATGTTCTCCATGCGTGTCTACTTTCCGTCCTGCAAAGTTGTCACTCTGATAGACAGGTGATTTGTATCAACATAACAAATGAAATCCACGGAATCAACAGAAAAAGGCGGTCGATGTGATCTTTTCAATCTAAAATATCGTTTCTGTTGCAATTAGAGTTTGTTACAATTCCTTCTGTCCATGGACATAGAAATATACTTGACAAGCTCACTATATTTTTGTAATTTAGCTCAAATTTGGAAAACTGAGCAATGAAGTACATTCAACCTGCAAAAAAAGCTATTGCCGTCGTCATTCTTCTGTTGATCCTATGGATCAGTTATAATGCATTATATAATATTCATTATCATATTACTAATGACGGTCGATATTTTTTTCATGCACATCCCTTCGCTAGAACTTCGAGTACTCAAAGCCTTCCGATTCATCATCATACAAGAGTTGAATTATTAATCTATTATCAAATTTCAATCGTTATTGCTTTTCTATTATTTACCAAGTGTTTGATTTTTATTATTTCTATCCCGATTAGAACTCTTTTCAATTACAGTATTGAATTTAACCTCAAATCGTTCATTTATCATATCGTAACGAGGAGAGGCCCTCCGCACACCCTTCTGTTTTTAATACTTCTTTCTAACATACGTTCGGAATTGAGCACTTCAATTGAAGATTTGTGCAATTGAAGTGAGAAAGAACATTCCGGATAACTGACCATGATTTGTTCGGGTGATAATGAATCATTATTCTTGTAAAAATAATATCCGCGGAGGAAGATAACAATGAGATCCTTTAGAAAACATGTCAGAACATACATCGTATCGATGTTGATCATTCAGTCAACAAGTCTTTGGGCGGAAATGGACAAAGCGACGATAGAAGGCCACGTTATTGATGCTCGGACAAAAGAAGCACTGCCCTGGGCAAATGTCATGATCGAACATACAACAATTGGTACGGCCGCAGATGAAAATGGGCATTACCGGATCACAAACGTCCCAGCCGGTCAGATTCATCTGGTAGCAACAATGATGGGATACAAAAGGGGACACAAGGCTCTGTCTGTTGGGCGAGGGCAAACAATTACGGTTAATTATGAATTGGAATCCACTATTCTGGAATTGGGTGCAGTGGTCGTAACCGGAACATCAACACCGCGTCTTGTGGAAGATATGCCGGTCAGGACGGAAGTCATTCCGAGAAAGATTATTGAACGAAAACAGGCGGTTAACCTGGCCGAAGCGCTTGAATTCCAGACAGGCATACGGGTTGAGAACAATTGCTCAAATTGTAATTTTTCTCAGGTCCGAATCCTTGGTCTTGATGGCAAATACTCCCAGATTTTAATTGATGGAGATCCTGTTGTTAGCAGTTTGGCAGGGGTCTATGGTCTCGAGCATTTCCCGGAAGAGATGGTTGATCAAATAGAAATTGTGAAAGGGGGAGGCTCTTCGCTTTATGGAAGCGGCGCCATTGCCGGTGTGATCAACATGATTACCCGCAAGCCCATGACCAATCAGGTGCGAATCAAGTATCTGGGTCATTCTGCAGGCGGTGCTACTGAAGAACATATCGGCGCTGTTGCTGAGACGGTGAACAAAACCGGCACATCGGGAGCCTATATTTTCGGATCTTTTCGGAAACGCAATCCATACGACCACAACGGGGACGGATACAGCGAACTCGGCGAAATAAAAAACGAATCCATAGGATTTAAGTGGTATTACAAACCTCTTGAGAATGGCGAATTGTTGGCATCGTTCCATCGCATTCATGAAGAGCGTCGAGGTGGAAATAAATTCGACCGTCCGGTTCACGAGGCCGAAATCGCGGAGTGGATCGAGCATTGGCGCTCGGGTGGCACCATTCGCTGGGTTCACAGGCCGAGTCCAGTTTTTGATTATAAAATGTACTATTCGTTTTCTATTGAAAACAGAAAATCGTATTATGGTGGACTCAGCGGCGATACGCCGGAGGATCAATTGGATGCACTGGCGTTTTACGGGAGAACTGAAAATCCTCTACATCTTGGCGGATTCCTGGCCAATTATCGAATTGGGAGTCAACTTGTCACGGCCGGGTTGCAATGTTCTCGGGACAAACTCAAGGACGAGACGGCTGCCGAGACCACCTATCATATTGATGAAGTTTATACCAATACAGGTATTTTCGTGCAGGATAATTTACATTTTGGATCGGAAGAGCAGGTTGAGTTCGTAGCCGGCTTTCGTCTGGACAAGCATTCAGAACTGGCCGACTGGATCATGAGCCCGAGGATCAATGCCAAGTTCGATATTTGTAGCGGCTTCAAGCTTCGAGGCGCATACACTACAGGATTCAAACCGCCTCAGACCTATGATGAAGACCTCCATTTGTGCGGCATCGAAGGAGATCAGCGGATTATTCGAAATGCAACGGATCTGAATGAAGAAAAAAGTTATACGATCTCCACGGGTGCAGAGTATCTCGGTTACTTCAAAAGTGTTGCGACGATGATTTCTCTAACGCTGTTCAAAACACGGATCAATGATTCGTTCACAGAACAATTTGTGTCAAAACAGGGCAGTGTTGAAAGGTGGGAACGGGTGAATAGCGATGGCGCCGAGGCCAAAGGAGTTGAGCTGGACATTGGGATTCGTCCATTCACCGGTACAGAAATCCGGGGAGGATTTGCCTATATAAAAGGTCGATTCGACAGTCCGCATGAAGATTTTGGAACCAAAAAGTTTCTGAGGACGCCAGATTTAACAGGAAACATTCGGTTCAATGTTTCACCAGTGGAGCGAATCGACATGTTTATCGCCGGAAATTATATCGGGAAAGCGTATGTTCCTCATGAAGTCGTTGTTACGGGAGAAGAGGAACCGGAGTTGAGGCTTGAAGAGAGCGACAGCTTTTTTCAGATGGATTTTGGCCTTATTTACAGCCTGCCGTTGAACAACGGTTTGCATACCAAGATCAACGTTGGTGTAAAAAATATCACAAATGCATATCAAGATAATCTTGACAGAGGTGCAGATCGTGATCCTGCATACGTTTACGGACCCAGCCGGCCAAGAACTGTCTATTTTGGGTTAGAGACTGCTTTTTAGATTTTTTTGGCGCTGCGCATTTGTTGCTGGATACGCAGCGCCAAAATCGTTTTAAAATCCGGTTTATGCGGCCTTGTTATCCTTTTGGATGTTTTTCAAGGGGATTGTGATCATCACCCAGGCCAGCAGTCCAAAAATCAAGAAATACAGAATGGTACCCAAGGGACCGTCAGCCAGCGGCCCGCTATTTCCAAGGATATCGTTGAGATTGACCTTCAGAGCGACCAGCGCAGCCAGCAAGATGCCTGTCAAGGCTTCTCCGGCAACCATTCCGGATGCCAAAAGAAGGCCGTAGTTCTCGGCTTTTTCAAGAAACTTGCTGATCAGCGACTCTTTTTCGCTTCCGGATATTTTCTTTGCATCAGCCTTCTTCTCCGCAATCTTCTTTGTCTGGCTGTCCATGACGTGCTTGATGATGCCGCCGATAAAGATGGCGAAGGTTGTGGTGAAAGGAAGATACATTCCCACAGCGATGAGCATGGGTGAGGGCGACTTAATCAGCACAAGGGCCACGGCGAAAAACATCCCGCCGATCACAAGGGGCCAGGCCATCTCGCCTCCAACAATCCCTTTGGCCATCATGGCCATGAGACCCGCCTGGGGAGCAGGCAGGGTATCCGTGCCGATGGCATGCGCTGTGGGATCACCGGGCACTTTGTCCAGCAGCATGAGGGGCAGAACCAATACCAGAGCAGCGGCAATGACACCGATGATACCGCCGATCTGCATTTTCCACGGCGTGCCTCCCAGGATATGCCCGACTTTCCAGTCTTGCATCATGTCGCCCGCGACACCCACTGAACAGGCCACAACTGCGGCGACAGCCAGTGTCGCGGCGACACCTGCGTCACCCTTCAAACCGATGACAACCATGAGCAAGGCGGCCATGAGCAGTGTGGTCAGAGCAAGTCCCGAGATAGGATTGGAGGATGAGCCGATGAGTCCGACCAGATATCCGGCGACAGCGGCAAAGAGAAATCCGGCCAGAGCCATGACAACGGCTGATCCTGCTGCGCCGCCCCATCCGGAAGTATCAGGCGTTTTGATGACCTGCTGGAAGATGATCACCATGGCGAAGACCAGCACCAGAATGGAAAGAATGACCATGCCCAGCGGGGCGTCTTTGTCAATTCGCGAGACGTCACTTCCGGCCTGTCCAGCCTTCTTGACATCTTGAATGCCTTTTGAAAGACCACTGACGAGGTTTTTACGCATGGAGAAAAGAGTGTAGAAAGATCCAACCAGCATGCCGCCCACAGCGATGGGCTTGACCGTTGCGTTGTACGCTGATTTGGCAATATCAATCCAGCCTGTGTCCGCGGCGAAGAAAGAGAGATCCCGGTGAAAGAGGAATAAAGCGATAGGCATGAGAAACATCCATCCGAATACGCCGCCGGAAAAGATGACGCTGGCCAGACGAAATCCGATAATGTAGCCCACGCCGAGAAACGCAGGAGAGACTGTTGGGCTTTGCAGGTACATGCCGCCTTCCTGGCTGAATGTTGCGTCCCTTCCTCCCGCTGAAATGATTTTTGAATCGGGATCGAGCAAGGTTACTTTTGAGGCGCCCAGACGTATGAATCCGGTAAATGAACTTTTAATCAGCGTGATCCCCTTGCCACTCTTGAGAAGTTCAATCAGCGCGGCCAGACCCATCGTTCCGAAAACCAGCCCTGCGCCCGTGGAACCGCTCTGTCCGGCTTTGACGATTTCTGCGCAGGCTTTTGATTCCGGATAAGGCAGGGAGACGTCCTCAACCAGTGTACGCCGCAGGATAATGACGAAAAGCACACCCAGAATACCGCCCACCAGCATCAGAAGTGTAGACTGAAGATAATCAAAATTATCCCACACACCTGCCAAAACAAAAGCGGGGATGACGAACACGGCGCCGGCAGCCAGAGCTTCACCGACGGCTCCGGTGGTTCGCGCCACGTTCTCTTCCAGAATCGTGCCTTTGAAGAGACGCATGAAAGCCATCGCGATGACGGCCGCTGGAAAGGTTGCTGCTACTGTCATGCCCGCTGTCATTCCGAGATAGGCGTTGGCCGATCCGAGTATGATGGTCAGAAATACGCCCAGCAAAATGGCTTTGAAAGAGAGTTCCCGCATGTTCGAGTCAACGGGAACATAGGGTTTGAATTGTTTCTCCATTCACTCCTCCTCGTTCGGTTTATATTTTATTGAAAGTGTACTGGATTTCCTTTTCCGATTCGTGTGATCTTCGGAACCGTGTCTGTCAAGTCGACGACAGTCGTAGGCACTATGCCGCATGCACCGCTATCGATGACCAGATCGATGTCGTATTCGAGCCGTATCCTGATCTCCTCCGGATCGTTGAGCGGGTCTTCATCACCGGGCATGATGAGCGACGTGGTCAGCATGGGTTCCTCAAGTTCAGATAAAAGCGCACGGGTGATGGGGTGGTCGGGAATACGCATGCCAATCGTTTTACGCTTGGCGTTTTGAAGACGCCGGGGTACTTCTCGCGTTGCCCGAAGAATGAATGTGTATGGCCCGGGCGTGTGAGCGCGCAACAGACGATAGACCGGCGTATCAAAGACAGCATATGTTCCGATTTCATTCAGGTCGCGGCAGATCAGTGTGAAGTTTTTTTTGGGACCGAGCTGTCGAATTTGCCGCAAGCGGTCTTGCGCTGTCTTATCACCGATGTGGCATCCCAGTGCATACCCTGAATCAGTGGGATAGGCGATGACACCGCCTTGCCGCACGATTTCCACAGCTTGGCGGATGAGTCGCAACTCAGGATTTTCGGGATGGATTTGAAAATACCGGCTCATAACCTGAAATTCCAATGACTGCTAAAGTACAACATATTTGGGATAAAAGCAAGGTTGACAGTGTAATTCGGAGGAAAATTGATAGTCATTACACTCGTGTTTGGATTTGCTTTAAAATGTTATGTTTCAGTAAGGTTCATCAGAGAATAGTCGTGTGTCCAGATAATCTGGAAGTTAAAACATGATGGTTGGATGATAGTAATCGAGAGTCAGGCGTGGCAGTACATCTGACTCCGGAATGATAGGTGTTTAGGTTCAAATTTCCCCGGATGTGTATTCAGGGATGGTGACGTATATATTGATGTGAATTTGAGCGGATCTATTCCAGCCAGGATTTGAAAGTCTTCCATCAATTTATCCTTGTCTTTTATTCTACCTCCTGTTATATTGTGATCAAATCCCTTTCCATCTCATTTCAATTCGCATAACGTGTCACTCAGGACATGTGCGACCCGAATCCGAAACGCCGATGACGTGCATTGTGAGAGGGCATTTTACAACCCGGTGAGAGATAAATTATAGATGACCACACGCATCCTGCTGATAGCCAGTCCGAAAACCGTGATGGGATTTGACCGTGTGACGCGACTTCCCAATCTTGGATTGAATTCCATCACCGCGAACATATCCGATCCTGATGTGGATGTGAAGATTGTCGATCTGGTCGTTGCGCGTCAAAACATCCACAAGTATCTGTTGAACACTTTACGATCTTTCCGCCCGCAGATCGTGGGCTTCAGTTGTATGTCGTTTCAATTTCAGGATGCCTTGCGTCTTGCCAGTCTGGTCAAATCGGTTGACAGAGATATTCTCGCCGTATTCGGCGGATACCATCCAACACTCGAATTTGAGGCGATACTGAACCAGTATCATTCCGACATTGACGTCATTATTCGGAATGAGGGAGAGCGTGCTTTCGATCAGTTGATCACGCAATGGAAAGCGAAAAAATCATATCATGATGTTCCATCTTTGTCCTTTTCAGAGGGAGGACAGGTCGTTCACAATGCGCCTTCCGATGTGCTTGATCTGGACGATCTGGCAATCCCGGATCGGAAAGCGCGGCTGATCCGGAAAGGTTTTCACATTCTGGGCGTCCCAGCCGATGTGGTCGAGACATCCCGCGGATGCGTCAACCGCTGCAAGTTTTGCTGCATCCGTCAGATGTACGGGCAAAGTTACAGAACCTATTCCATCGAACGGGTGATCAGGGATATCCGATCCGTCCGTCAGCAGGGTGTTCGGGCTATTCTGTTCAGCGATGACAATGTGACTGTGCATCCTCATCGGTTTGGCGACCTTTGTGATGCGATTATCGATAACAAGCTTCATGATATCAAATATGCCGTACAGGCTAGCATCCCAAGCCTGAGACAGAAATCCGACCTGCCACGGTTAATGGCCCGGGCAGGCGTGGATATTGTGTTCTTGGGAATCGAGAATATGGTTTCCGATAACGTTCAGTTTCTCGATACCAAGCGAGTGCTTCCGAATGAAACGAAAGAGACTGTCCGGGAATTGCAAGGATACGGCATGACAGTCATCGGTTCGTTCATCATCGGCAACCAGGATGACACAAAAGAGTCGATTGTTGAAAATTTCAATTTTGCGAACGAGATTGAAGTGGACATTCCTCTGTTTCTGATTTTAACTCCCTTCCCCAAGACAGAGATGCGGGATGATTTATTACGGGCTGATCTCATCACAAACAAGACAGACTATTCCCGATACGATCTATTCCACGCCAATGTGAAGACTAAATTTTTATCCTCTGAAGATTTGGAAACGATTCGGGATGAGATTGCGTTTAAAATATTCAAGGAAAAAAGACGGTTGATCAAACTCATTAAGAAGTATCCAACCTTTTTTACAAGGACGGTGGTCAATCATCTCATCATGCAGCCAAAGGAAATCGTGGGGTATGTGAGGGGCTTGTCTGGGTGAGCCGTTTCAGGAACAAGTGTCTGATCTGTGTGTTGAGATTGTAGATTGAATTCGATCACATTTCTGTAAAAAGTTATTTATGAGTAGCAGGGGCACGGCATGCCGTGCCCCTGCTACGAAAACGGATAAAATCTGTTGTTCTCTCCACAAGATCCGGATCATTCCTGTACCACCTGAAACGTCACCTCCACGCAGTTGAACGCGCTGAAGATCCCCAGTCCATTCTGAATGTTCGTCAACGGTTCATTGAGATCGCGTGAATCCTGCTGCCGCGTGGAGTAGAGGTCTGCATACTCCTGATTGACACGGTATACGCGGACGCGGTATGCGCCGTAGAATGAAACACGTCGGAAATCGATCCGGTACCAGTTGACATTCGACGGCCCTGTAATGAAGCGACCGCGGCCCATCATTGGGCCTCCTATGGGCCCTCCCATTGGCATGAAGGAATCGATGGTGTCGGGATCAATGTCCGTGTTTTCGATCACAACAAAAAAGAGGGATTGCGGCTCATCATTCCACGTGATGGTAATGATATGCCGGGTCGAATCCACAGTGAAGTTTCGCATGTCCTCCCACGTTTCGAGATGGGGGATGAAAAGTGTCTCGCCGCTGGCTTCGACGTCCACCGGGGGCTGGGGGACTTGCGTCCTGCCTGTTGCTGTTTGTCCGACAGACTCCACTTTAATATCAAAGATATCTCCGGTTTCTACAGTCAGGTCCGCTCCTGCATAGTGGTAGTATCCGCTGTCGCCGGGGCTGAGCGTCAAGTCATAGCGGACACCGTCCTTGGTTAAAGAGACGGCGGCGTCATTGATGGGAGGGGGATTCAGTTCTTCTGCGCCTAATGACACAGTCCCGGTGATCTGAATATCGTTGACCGGTTGCCCTGCGTAGAGATAGGCCCTGATGACAGCCAGATCCAACGCAGCTTCGAGGGGCGACGTTGATGTGCAGCGGATCAATCCACCCGATGTCAGAATCCAGAGAATGAGAATGCAAGCGTTCCGTTTCATGAACAACTCCACTATTTCAGGTTAAACTGGACGTAGACTGTGGGCGTGAATCCCAGCAGCACGGCATCAGTGATTGTCACGGGCGCGGTTTCAAGATTGTATTCGCGATACCACACGTTCCTGTGATTGGTGACGTTGAACACGCTAAGTCCGGCTTCAGTGGCCAGGTTTTCAGTTTCAAAACGGCGCGATATGCTGAGATCCGTCCGGAAATAGTCTGGTAAGCGGTAACTGTTCTTTCCACTGATGTGGATATAACTGTATATGTCGCCGTCGAGCATGGGAATGAGGTATTGGCTTTCAGGCGCGGTGTAAGCTTTCCCCGACGCGAAGACACACGTAGCGGCGAAAGTCCACTTGCCCAGGTTCAGGCGTGACACCACGTTAATTTCGTGCCGCCGGTCGAACTCGGCGGGGAAGGATTCTCCAT
>CAZDVF010000070.1:0-9865 GCA_964508725.1 uncultured bacterium
GGCGTACACGCCGGGCGGCGCTGTGCTCTCCATTCTGATTTGGGGCATGACGCTGTTGGCGCTCTTCTCGCTGTTGACCACTGTGCTTAACGCCGAGGGGCGTCCGAAGATTTCCCTTGTCCTGGCGACAGGCGTCGTCATTTTAGATGTCCTCCTAAACTGGAAGCTGGTGCCCATACAGGGCGCAACAGGCGCAGCGATCGTTGTCACCGTATCCCTTGGCGCAGGAGCGATCGTTGCCGGCGCGCTGGTCATCCGGCGGTTTGGATCTCTGGTGCAATGGATGTCCGCTTTGCGGATCGGTTTGGCAGGCGCAATGTGCTGGGCGGGCTCCAGAATTCTGATGGCGCTGGGCGTTCCTCTGATTCCGGCAATCCTGGCTGGGGGTGGGATCTACAGTCTGGCAATCCTTGCAACCGGAGAGTTGACAGTGGCCGAACTGACCGGATTGCTGAAACAGGACGGATCGAGCCAACCGTCCACAAAACCATAACTGAATGAATGTGAATTGCCGCATGCGGATTGCGATTTTGGGCACACGGGGCATACCGGCCAATTACGGAGGATTTGAGACCTTTGCCGAGGCCCTCTCTGTCCACCTGGCCGAACGGGGGCACGACGTGACGGTGTATGGCCGGTCCAATTTCATCACCACGAAAGAGCCGGTCTATCAGGGTGTCCGTCTGGTTGTGCTGCCCACCATCCGCCACAAGTATCTGGATACGCCGGCGCATACGGCTCTCTCAACCGCGCATGCTTTGTTCCGGCCGTTTGACGTGCTGCTTTTTTGCAACAGCGCCAACAGCTTTTGCACACTCGCACCCCGTCTGACGGGCAAGAAGGTGGCCCTCAACGTGGATGGCCTGGAGTGGAAACGGGCCAAGTGGTCGGCCTTCGGCAGCGCAGTGTATCGCGTCTCCGAATTCCTTGCCACGTTTCTGCCCGACGTGGTGGTGACCGACGCCCGTGATGTCCAGCAATATTACTGGCGAACATTCCGAAAATCCAGCACGTGGATTCCCTACGGGTCTCCTGTCGGGAAGGTTGAGTCACAGGATGCGCTGAGACAGTTCGGCATCCAAAGCAGACAATACGTTCTCTACGTCAGCCGGCTGGAGCCGGAAAACAATGCGCACGTGGTGATTCGCGCGTTTGAGGATGTCAAGACCGACATGCCCCTGGTGGTGGTGGGCGACGCGCCCTACAGTCAGGACTACATCCGGAAGCTCAAGGCGACACGCGATCCGCGCATCCTTTTCACCGGCTACGTATTCAAGAAGGGCTACAGGGAGCTTCAGTCGCACGCGTCGTGTTATGTGCAGGCCACGGAAGTGGGGGGGACGCATCCCGCACTGGTGGAGGCCATGGGACACGGCAACTGCGTTGTCGCCAATGACGTGCCCGAGCATCTGGAGGTGCTGGGCGACGCCGGATGTTACTTCCGCGTGTCTCATCCCGAAAGCTTGACGGAGGTCTTGCAGCGGCTCCTCGACCATCCCGGTGAAATGGATGTTTTCCGAAAGAAAGCCGAAACACGCGTCCGCCAACGCTATACGTGGGAGCGGGTGACTGATGCATACGAAGCGCTGTTCCGAAAGATGGTGAGACGATGAAAACACTTCTCATCACTGGCGGAAACGGTCTGCTGGGAACAAAACTGTTGACCGCGGCATCGGAGCGATACCATCTTGTCTCCCTTGACCTGCAGGAAGAGACTGTTCTCCGGACTGTGGATCTCCGGTACATCCGTGCGGACATCACCGACAGGACGACCATCCGCAACGCGATTCTGGATGCAGGGCCCGACGGTGTAATCCATACGGCGGCGTACACGCATGTTGACGGATGCGAGACCGATTCCGATCGTGCCCACGCGGTGATGGTGGATGGCACACGTCACGTGGCTGAAGCGTGCCGGGAAGCCGGAGCACGGATGATCCATCTCTCCACGGACTACGTGTTTGATGGGACGTCCGGTCCCTACGGCGAGGAGGATACGACCAATCCACTGAGCGCGTATGGCCGGTTCAAGCTGGAGAGCGAGCAAATCGTCCTTGACACTTTAGAGGATTTGGCCGTGGTCCGCACCATGGTGCTCTATGGTTTTGCGCCGGACGTGCGGGACAATTTCGCCACGTGGCTGGTCCGTGCACTCCAAAACGGTGAAGCGGTCACAATCGTTACGGATCAGACGGGGCATCCCACCTTAGTTGACGACCTGGCGGCGGCCTGTCTCGTCCTATTCGAGAAAAAGGCGAAAGGGATCTTTCACGCGGCGGGCAGCCAGTGGATGAGCCGGTTTGATTTCGCCATCCTCCTTGCAGGCGTTTTTGGACTCGATCCATCCCTGATCGGCCAAACGACAACCGACCGGCTCCGACAGTCTGCAAGCAGACCACTGGTGTCCGGACTCAAGACAGACAAGATCCGCAAAGCGTTCGGCGTCCGCTTTTCAACATGCGAAGAGGGACTCCGGATCATGAAGCGGCAGATGGAAGAAGCAGGCGCATTCCGTGGAGCAGCCTATGGCTGAGGTCCGCCCGAATAAAGAAGATTTTCCAAACTCGGGCAGTGTCCGGAAAAACACGTACTATGTGGCGGCCAGCCAGGGCGTCCACTTGTTTTTGGGTTTCTTCCTCAGCTGGGCCGCGGCGCGCATGCTGGGAGACGCCGATTTTGGCAAGTACAACTTCGCATTCGCCATGTCGTTTCTTGTCTATCTGTTGAGTGATCTGGGCGTGGTCACCTATGTAACCCGCGAGACGGGCAGGCAACGGGATTTGGCTGCCCGGTTGTTCTCCAACGGCGCTGCACTGAAGGGGCTGCTTTTGATCTTCGGTGCGCTGTTTTTGGCCGGGTACCTGCGCCTGTTTTCCATCGCCGGAGACAAGCTGACCGCGGTTCTGATCTTCGCCGTGCACGGCGCACTCTACAGTTTCAACCAGCTTTGTATCGCCGTGTACCGCGGTTTCGAGCGCATGGAGTACGAGATGCGCATCCTGATCATCGAGAAGGCGGTGATCACGGCGCTGGGACTTTTTGTGCTCATGCGAGGCTGGGGGCTTGTTCCATTTGCTCTGGTGTTTGTGATCGGCGCAGCTTGCAGCCTGATCCTCAATCTGGTGTGGATTCGGCGGACGTTCATCCCTCACGCTATCCCAGTAGACTGGACTTTCGCCCGGCGGATTCTGGGTGCATCTATTTTTCTCGGCCTGTTCTGGATCATTACCAACATCCACGAGCGGGTGGATGTGCTCATGCTGGAAGCCATGACCGAAGACAGGGTGTTGGGGTGGTATAGCCTGGCTTACAGGCTCTTTCAGGTGGCCAGCGTTGTGCCGATGGTACTGATGACGTCCACGTTTCCCCGGATCTCACGCGACTCGGGGCAGAATGATGCGCGGGTCCGGCAAATTTTCCGCGTGGGCATGAAGTACCTCTTTATCGTGGCTCTGCCCATGGTGGTGGGGACGTTGTTCCTGTCCGAAAAGATTGTCCTTTTTTTCGGGGCGGATTTCCGCCCCGCAGCGCCGGCGCTCAAGATCCTCATTATGACGGCTGCTGTCGATTTCTTTAGTATTTTCTACGCCGGATTCCTGCTGGCCTGGAACCGGCAGCGGGACTTGACCTTGCTGCAGACCGGAGCGCTGATTCTGAACGTGTCGGTGAATCTTGTGCTGATTCCCCGTCTGGGGCACGTGGGCGCTGCAACGGCCACTCTGGTTTCGCGGGGCTTGATCTTTGCAGTCTGCAGTGTTTGGATTTTTCGGAAAACAGGAGGACTTGAACTGAAATCCATGGGACTGAGCATCGTCGCTGCCAGCCTCATGGGTCTCCTCCTCTATCTGTGGCAGGGACCGCTCCTGCTAACCATTGTCGTTTCCGGACTGGCGTATGGAGGGATTCTGTACATTCTGGGTGGCATCCGGCCAGATGAAATTTTGATCATGCGAAAACAGGACCCGAATTGATGACACAAACGGACACACAACAGGCGATCACAGTCCAACGTAACGCATCCTCCACATTGCGGAACGGGATTCTGGTCCTGCTCCTGGTGGGTGGATTTTTATTCCGCCTGGTCCTGATGCTGCAATTCCGTTATGCTGTAAGTTTTGACGAGCCACACTATCTCAGACTGGCGGCCGCTTTTCTCGCGCGCGGATTGCCGGGACTGGCGCATCCCTACTGGCCGCCCCTCTATCCTGCGTTGACGGGCCTCGTCCGCCTGGTCGTCGGCGACTTCGAGCTGGCCGGAAGGCTCATTAACGTGGCGTCCGGCACAGTGATCATCCTGTTGGTCTATCAGTTGACGCGGCGCTTGTTCGGCAAATCGGCGGCCCGGCTTTCGGCTGCGCTGGCAGCGCTCTATCCTCCGCTGGCCTTCGGATCAACCAGCGTGATGCCCGAGACTTTTTACACGGCATTGTCCGTCGGCGGTGTGGCGCTGGGGTGGCGGGCGTTGACCGAACGAAACCCCCGGTTTGCCTTTGCAGCGGGTTGTTTGTGGGGCGCGGGCTACCTGGTCAAGCCAGAGGGCATCGGATATCTGGCGGTCTTCCTCCTGTTCGCCGGCGTGTGGGCGCTGGTCGGTTTTCGATCCGAAAAAAGACTCGGCCGGTTCGGCATCCCTGTGTTCGCTCTGGTTGGCGTGCTGCTGGTGTCCGGTCCGTACCTCGTTTGGCTGCACCAGACTCTGGGCGTGTGGACCCTGAGCGCCAAGGGCGAGATCAATCAGCAGATGGAGGCGGCCGTCTACTTTAACGCCGGCGAGGTAAAGGATCCCTTTTTCCACCTCACGTCGGACAACCGCCATCTGCCGTACGACATGGCGCTCCATTTCGGAGACATTCAGTCGCTGCGGAGCCTGTCCGAAGGACGGCAGCGGTATGTTTCGATTCCGCTCTCCCAATACGCCGAGAAATACGGACGCAACCTCTACCATATTCTGCGGTACAGCATCCCCCAGCTTTTAACGGCAGCGCTGCTCATTTTGTGGGCTGCGGGATTTTTCGGACGCATTGTGGGACCAGTTGGTTTTGGACTGACGGCCTATCTTCTTGCGACCGTTGCTTTTTACTGGTTTGGCGTGGTGCCGGCTTTTCACGTCAACGACCGGTACCTGGCGCCGCTTCTGCCCCTGTGCCTTGTGTGGATGGGGCCGGGTCTCCAAACCTGCGCCGACTGGACGCAACGCCAGATCCACAGCGTGTGGCAGAACCGTGCTCGCGTGATCAGGATGTCCCATACCCTGGCATGGGTTGCCGTTTTTATCCTCTTCTTAGGATTCAGTGTGCTGCCAGAGCTGGCGCGTATCCTGGCTATCCACACGGATGATGACGGCATGTGGGCCGATCCGGTGGAACTGAAGGAGGCGGGATTGTGGCTGAAAGGGCAGACTGACCATCCGCCTGCGCTCCTGAGTCTCAACAAGGCTGTGGATTATTACGCGGGCCAGATGGACATGCGGAAAGGCGCGTCCTTCTCCTACGATCCGCTCGACCGCAACCTGGCCTATGCGCGGCACAGGGGCGTCCGGCACGTGGTCTTCACAAGCAGGTATCAGGGCTGGTTCCGCAACCTGGAGGATCTGATGCAGGAGGCCGAGACGTCTCCGCAACTCCGCCAGGTCTACGAGAAAGCCGGACCTGGCGCGATCCGAACGCTCATTTACGAACTGCTTCCGGATGCGGACGACAGCGGGGAGGATCCAAACTCATGACGAGGAAGGATCTCCGTGTTGTCGCCATCGTGCCGGCGTACAATGAAGCGGGCAGCATCCGGGATGTTGTGCGTGAAATCGCGGCAGTGGCTCCACCTGTTGATGCCGTGGTGATTGACGACGGATCGTCCGACGACACGGTCCGCATTGCAAAGGAAGCGGGTGCGACTGTGCTGGAACTTCCTTTCAACCTGGGCATCGGCGGTGCGGTGCAGACGGGCTTCCGGTTCGCTGTAGAGCAGGAGTACGATGTCGCCATCCAGGTGGATGGCGACGGACAACATGTGCCGGCAGAGATTCCCAAGCTGTTGTCCGTGCTGGATCAGACGGACGCCGATGTGGTCATCGGCTCGCGTTTTTTATCCGCTATAGGTTACACCACGTCCCGCGTACGTCGCGTCGGCGTGGGTGTTTTTAGACTGACTAATTCGGTGCTCCTCAGGCAACGGATCACAGACAGCACATCAGGATTCCGTGCCTATAACCGAAAGACCATTCGTTTTTTGGCCGAGAACTATCCCCATGACTATCCGGAGCCCGAATCGGTGGTCATGCTGGTGTGCAACGGATTCCACCTGGCCGAAACGCCCGTGATCATGCGTGAACGGTTGCACGGGCAGTCGTCCATTTCAGCAGTGCGGGCCGTGTACTACATGATCAAGGTTCTTCTGGCGATTTACATGCGTCTGTTCAAGGCGCGCCTGGTGACGTAGGGGGCGACTATGGAATTGCGTATCACGCTGTTTTCGATTTTGGTGAGTGTCATGCTGCTTGGGACTGTGTTCCACCTCATCCGAAAGAACAAATTGCTCGAACAGTACTCCCTTTTGTGGATCGCGTCGGCCGTTCTTTTCCTGATTATGGCAGTGTGGAAAAACCTCTTGATCAGATTGTCCCAGCTCATCGGGATTTATTATCCGCCAAACGCCCTCTTTATGGTAGGCATTTTTTGCGGCATGGTTATCGCGCTCCACTTTTCTGTGGTGATTTCGGAACTCAAGCGACAAAACAACATACTGGCCCAGGACGTGGCTCTGTTGCGCTGCGAGCTAGAACAGATCAAGAATCAGGCGAATTGTCTTCAATCGTCCGAACAAGTGCATCAGAAAGATGTTGCACCAGAGAGGGATGATGAATCAGATTGAACCTGCGCGGCGCGTACTGGTCTTCGTCAATCATTTTCATCCCTACGCCGGCGGACTGGAGACGGCGGTACTCGAACTGTACGCCAAGTTGCGGGAATTGCATCCCAATGTTTGCGTGGATGTGGTGTGCAATAACACCGAGAAAGCGCCGGAGGAGGAAACAGTCCGCGGATTAGATGTCCACCGCATGGACTGCCGGACGTTTCTGGGCGGACGATATTCAGCTCCGAAACTGAGGAGTTTGATTCGGATATTGTCCAAATTAAAAGAGAGACAATACGATCTGATTAACACACATACACGGTTCTTCATTAATACAGTCATCGGATTTTGTGTGGCCAAGTGGCGGGGTGTCCCTCATGTGCATACGGAACACGGGGCCTCGTTCACGCGGGTTGAGAACTGGTTTGTTTCGATGATCAGTGTCCTGTTTGATCAAACCCTGGGTCGAATGGTGTTGTCTTTGGCCGACACGGTGGTGGCCAATTCTGCTGCATCGGCACGGTTTGCGAAGAGACTGGGCGCGAGACATCCAGTTGTGACTCCCAATGGGGTGGACGCGGCGTCCCGTGTGTTTGATGGTGACTTTTCCAATAAAGAAGCGAGCAGCTTGATTTTCGTTGGTCGTCTGGTGTTCGGTAAGGGCGTGCAAGATTTGTTGGCCGCGCTCCGGGACGTCCACCAACCATGGAAGCTGCGTGTCGTTGGCGATGGGCCGTTCCGCAAGGATCTGGAAGTGCTGACCAAACAATACGGATTGACTGAATACGTTCAGTTTCTTGGCCAGCTCGAAAAGGACGGGGTCCACTGCCAACTGGCCCGGTCGCAGATTTTTATCAGTCCCACCTTCACTGAAGGATTTGGCATGACGGTGATCGAGGCGGGACTTGAGGGCTGCGCTGTGATTGCCTCTAACGTGGGCGGGCCGGCAGAGATCATCGACGATGGCGTGGATGGCTGTCTGATCGATGGATTTGAGAAGCGAAGTCCCGAACGCGTGGCCCGTCTCCGCGACAAGGTCGTGGACCTTTTAGATAATTCTGTACTGGCGCGTACCTTTGGTGAGCGATTAAACCGGAAAGTGACGGAACATTACACACTGGAAATGAGCACCCGGGCTTACTGGGCTTTCATTGCATGAGGAATGGGGTGATTGGACGCTCCACATTTTTTGTCGCACCCCCCGCTGTTGGTGATGCGGGCGGTGACTACTGCCAGGGATTTGAAACCTATTCGGGTTACAATTATCTCAGACCGGGTTTGTCGTCATATATCAAAACGCGGCATTTCGAGACAGCATTGAGACTGACGCGTGCCTATTTTGGATCATCTGGCGCCATTGATTTCGGCTGTGCCGACGGGCCTTTTCTCCCGTCCCTGTCCCGGTACTTTCAGTCCGTCCTCGCTGTGGATCGGGATCCCGTTCTGCTGAATGTGGCCCGCCGGGTTGTTCAAACCACGGGTTTAACAAATGTCCAACTCCTGTGTAACCAGGACATTGATGATGAGGCGTTTCGCCATTCTATCCAACATACCGGATTCAAAGTCCTCTACCTTCTCGAAACAATCGAGCATGTGGGAGAGCGGGAGGATCTTTATCCATCGAAAGTCCGTTTTATTACGTCGCTTTTCCGTTTGCTCGATCCGGGAGGCGTCATTGTCCTATCAGTGCCAAAAATGACCGGATTATCATTCTTGATCCAGCGGATGGGTCTGGCCCTGATGGGCATGAGTCGTGAATCCATGTCACGCAAAGATTTCTTCCGATCAGTTTTTCTGAGTGATACATCCTGTCTTGAGCAGCGGTGGGATGGCGGTCATCTGGGATTCAACCATCGGATGCTGGAACAGTTGATGCGTGAGACCTTCACAATCCAAAAAACGCGGGATTTATTTTTTCAGAAACTGTACCTCTTAACCAACAGGGAGGATTGAGTATTTGGCATCTGATTTGACAACGCTGCTCCACATTCCCGAAAAAAAACCATCAATTTGGTGGATGCCGGGACTCGTGATTGGCGCCGTTGCTTTGCGGCTGGCTTTTCTGGTCATCTTTCCCGATATGGGAACCGGAGAGCTGCTGGACTCCACACGCTATCTCCGTGTGGCCCGCAACCTCATCATTGGTCGGGGATTCGCTGAGTATCGCCTGCCCACAGCGCTGTTGCCGCCTGGATACCCCTATTTCTTGGCCGGAATTTTTCGGATTTTCGGACAGAATCCCCTGGTGGTGCGGATCATTCAGGCTGTTCTGGGCGGACTGATCTGCTGGCTGGTTTTCCGTATGGCCACGGATCTTTTTGGCCATTCCGCCGGACTGGTCGCTGCGAGTATGACGGCACTCTATCCCGAGTTTGTTTCGCTGACGGCATTTATCTACACTGAAATTCTCTATATGTCACTGTGCTGCGGGGCCTTCTATTTCTTGCTCAGAGGTTTTTCAGACAAGGCGAAATGGAGTCACTGGATCACAGGAGGCATCCTCCTTGGTTTGGCTGCTCTGACGCGGCACGTGCTCATCCTCTTTCCTGTTTTCCTGACACTGTTGGTTCTTGTGTTTCGGTCAACCCGCCCACGTCTGAAGCGCTGTCTGGTTTTCCTGATGGTGTTTTATGCCACTATCTCTCCATGGATTGTACGGAATTATGTCCGGTTCGACACTTTCATTCCCATTGCTGCGGGCATAGGCGGACCGATTTGGCTGGGAAGTTATGCAGAACACGAGGGTGAGTATCGCTACCAGGAAAGTGATCAGATGATTGTCCGGGAAACGGATGGGGAGAGTAATCCTCTACTTAAAGATCAGATTCTGATGTCCAAGGCGGTTCAGCAGATTGGCCGGAATCCCTTGCAGTACATTTTTATCACTGTGAAGAAATGGGTCCGATTTTTTCTTCAGATCTACGAGAATGTACCGGACGGTGGGAGACGGGAATTCAACACGTTGGTCATCGTGTGTGTAGCTGTCGTCTATTATCCGCTTTTTCTCCTGGCCCTG
>CAZDVF010000071.1:0-9789 GCA_964508725.1 uncultured bacterium
CCAATTATTGTTTTTGAATTACTTAAGAAAGGAAACTTGAAAAAGATTGTTTTGGGCAAGGATATCGGAACCATCGTTCAAGGAGATGCCAATGGTTAAAGAGATCATTCAGGACGCCAGAGAACGGATGGAAAAAACCCTGGAAATGACAAAGTCCGAATTGGGCAAGGTCAGGACAGGTCGAGCCAATCCATCTTTGGTGGAGAGTGTTAAAGTCAACTACTATGGCAGTATTGTTCCACTGAAGCAGGCGGCGAATGTGGGCGTTCCCGAACCCAGACTCATTACGATCCAGCCGTGGGACAAGAACATGCTGGCAGAAATTGAAAGGGCTATCCTGAAAGCTGACCTGGGCATCACGCCAAACAATGACGGTCATCTCATCAGGTTGCCGATTCCCGCCTTAACAGAAGAGAGAAGAAAAGATCTCGTTCGGGTCATTCATCATCAAGGTGAAGAAGGTCGGATTGCCATTCGCAATGTGCGTCGCGACGGCATTGATCATCTCAGGAAGGCACAAAAAGAAAACCAGATTTCCGAAGATGAGGAATACAACGGCGGGATTGATATGCAAGAGTTGACGGATGAGTTTATCAAGAATATTGATGAAGCCATAGCAGCGAAGGAAGAGGAATTAATGGTCGTATGATTGAGCCAATTTGTCTGATTGGCCATATAAGAGCTCCATATCAGATTTATCCATCTTTTTTTATCACTTAAGTAAGATTCCAAGATTACATCATTGATTAAAACCTGATCTTTTGCGGGTACATAAATTCACGTCAAGATCCGCCATTGTTTCATAAATAATCGTATCAACAAGAATGAAAGATTATTGAATCTGCCAGCGAGCGCATTCTCCGTGGCTTGCCGCGGGGAGCTTCAATTATCTGCGTAGCTTTAATTACGCACCAATTCTGATGAACCTTACGAAGAATTGATCATTTCAAACTGAAAACCTTCAAAGTCACCCGGCTATATTCCCAACCAATTGATTCTACTTGATTTGTTTATTTTTATTTCCAATTACTAATCATTGGCATGTAATTTGACATATCTCCGTATTGCACGGTGGATTCCTTTTTGGCCGTGTCAATTTTCCATTTTGAAATATTTTACCAGAACATGCAATGTTTCAAGCGGGAGGATCGTAAGATGCGGAGTTTGAAAGATGTTCAATTAAAGCCGAAACTGGTTGGGGGATTCCTCACAGCAGGCATTGTGCCGCTTGTCCTCATCACTCTTCTAAGTACAGGGAGAATGCGCAGTGTCATGATACAGGGCGCTTTCGCAAAGCTCGAAGCCATTCAGCAAATGAAAAGGAATCAGATCGAGCAGTTTTTTGAGCGATGCATTTCGGATGTTGAAGTGATTGCCGGGGGGAGCGATGCCGTAGGCATGCTCGAAGCCATGATTGCATACCGCGATTCCATGCAGACTGGAGCGACGGAACCGCTCAACATATCCACATTCGAACACATGAACCTTTGCAGTAATTTCAACGCCATTCGACTCGAAGATTTCATCAGTACGTACGGATACGACAATCTGTTTGTGATTGGATGGGAAAACGGTCACGTTCTCTACACAGTGTTACGGCATACAGACCTGGGATCGAATCTCTTTGCCGGATCTCTGCGCGAGAGCGGTTTGGGCCGTATGTGGAGCGCGGTCAAAGAAACAGAAGAGACTGCGTTTGTGGATTTTTCGTCTTACTTGCCCAGCCACAACAAACCGGCATGCTTCATTGGAACGCCGATCTTTGATGAGTTTGGTGATCCCATCGGTGTATTGGGCATTGAGCTTTCTGTCGACGCTGTCAACACTGTCATGCAGGAGCGAAGCGGGATGGGAGAGACGGGCGAGACTTTCCTTGTCGGTATGGATGGGCGTATGCGATCCGATTCGTCTCTCGACTCAACAGATCACACTGTTGCTGCATCCTTTACCGGAACCGTAGAGGAGAATGGATACGATTCCCAATGTTTGCAGCTTGCACTGTCTGGTGAGAGCGGACAGAGGATGGATGCAAATTACTTGGGAAGTTCCGTTCTTTCAGTTTACAGTCCCCTTGACATCCTCAATACACGTTGGGCAATATTTGCTCAGATCGGTGAAGGTGAAATTAAAGCGCCCATCAACGCCATCATCTTCAGTATCGTTCTTGTTGGTTTTCTCATTGCAGGCCTTGTGGTGTTGTCGGGACTCTGGATGGGCGTCAATATCTCGGGTCCTGTGATGAAAGCAGTCGATGTTGCGAGGAAAATTTCTGAAAATAACTTGACTGTTAAAAAACTGAATCTTCAGAATAAAGACGAAATCGGCGTTCTAGCCCGTTCGCTGGACATCATGACGGATAATTTGAACGGGATGATTAACCTTGTTCGTACAAATACAGAGGAAGTTGCAGCAGCGGCATCAGAAATCAGCGCTACAACAACCCAGATGGCCACAGGAGCCGAAGAGCAGGCCACACAGGCAGGAGAGGTTGCCACCAGTGTTCAGGAAATGACAGCGGCTATTTTCCAGAACTCACAGAATGCCAGCGAGGCTGTCAAGATGACTGATCAGGCCATGAGCAAGGCGCACAATGGATCAGAAGCCATGCAGGAGACCCGTCTGGGTATGGATGAGATTGTGGCTTCGGCGTCCCGAAATGAGGAAATATTCCAGTCCCTTACATCCCGTGCGGAGCAGATCGGAGAGATCGTCCGTGTGATCGATGATATCGCTTCCCAAACAAATCTTCTTGCCCTGAATGCGGCCATTGAGGCGGCCAGCGCTGGCGAGCACGGCCGTGGTTTTGCGGTTGTGGCCGACGAAGTGCGCAAGTTGGCCGAAAGGACATCTGAGGCCACCAAGCAGATCGGACAGCGGATTGATACCATCCAGAGCGATACACGCGAGGCGGCCAAATCGATGGCCGAGACGCATCAGGTTGTCAAGCGTGGTAAAGATGCTACTGAGCGGACAGAGACGGTACTCAACGAAATTGTGAGATCAGTCACTGACGCAATGGGGATGATCCAGCAGATTGCCACTGCTTCGCAGCAACAAAACACAGGCGCCGAAGAAATCTCGCGCAGTGTCGAAGCGATCAGTTCTGTGACAACCCAAACCGCCAGCAGCGCCGAGCAGATGTCGACAACGACCGAACGTTTGAATCGTCAGACCGAAGATCTGCGCAATCTGGTTAATATGTTTAAATTGAGTCAGGAAGCGGAGACAACTCCAGCTTCCACGGACGTTCTGACAGATTCCAAGCCAAGCAATGGCATGATCCAAAAAGCCATGAAAACGCTTCAGGGTCTGATTCTTGGCAAACAATTACATACTGATATCCATGTCAGCGAGAACGCGTAGAGAGCTACATCCACCAGCATCAGAATCAGCCAACACCAATCTGATCGGGGCGTTTGTTTTCAAACGCCCCATTTTTTTGTTGACAATGGTCCTTCCAACTGTTACTTTTTTGACACATCATAAATAACCAGGGTGAATCATGGACCATGTCACACAATTTCGTGGCTTGCTTTTCAGTGTTGCGTTCTACACTGCACTTTGTCTCATGTCTCCTGAAACTTTCTCGCAGGAAATCACGGCTGTCAAGCTGGCTGTCTGGGGGGAGCGAGGAGGGCGAGCCGGTCAATTTGCAGATCCGCAATCTATCTCTGTTGATCCCGCAGGTTTTCTCTACATCGCCGATACGGGTAATCACCGCATTCAGAAGTTGTCTTCTGCCGGCGATCCGGTAGCGGAGATCGGTGGATTTGGGTGGGAGAAAGAACAGTTCCGCGAACCGGTGGACGTGTCGGCCCGTAATGGACTCGATGTGTTTATCGCCGACTGCGCCAATGGACGAATCGAGCGATACGACAAAGACCTGCACTACCTGGCCACGTTTCGTCCGTCGGAGGCGTGGGAAGAACATTTACGATTTGAATATCCGTGCAGTGTGTGTCTTTCAAATCAGGGTGAACTCTTCTGTCTTGATGAGGAGAACCGGCGTGTTCTCAAGCTGGATGTTCAGGGGCAGCCCCAGATCAGTTTTGGCGATTTTGACGCCGGCGAGGGCCGGCTCCTTCGTCCCAGGCGGATTTTTGTTACCAGTGCGGATCGGGTGTGTGTGACAGACCAGGATGGCGGGCGTGTCGCGGTGTTTGATATACACGGCAACTTTCTATACACCATGGGTGAAGGTCTTTTGGCCCAGCCTTTGGGAATGGCCGAGATGTCTGGAGCCAGGCTGGTTGTGGCTGATCCTGAAAGCCGCTGTGTGCTTGTTTTTCGACCCAATGGAACAATCGCAGCACGGATCGGCGGTGAAGACTCGGCCGTCCATTTCGCCAGACCTGTGGATGTGGCCTGCTGGCGTGACCGCATGTATATTCTTGACCAATCACGCTGTACTGTGGATGTGTTTCGCTGGACCAAGATCGGAGATGCGGATTCTCGGTGAGGTTGACCCTGGTTTACATGGCTTCGGTCTGCCTTCTTTTTGCCAGTACCGGCGCTGCACAAGACACGTTCCGTTTTGATGATCCGCTGTCGGCTGATACAACGTTTTCAGCGACTGGCGGCGATTCTCTTATTCGTTTGGTCCACCATTTTATTCTACCCGAGTCTGTCCATATCCTTGTTGACAGTGAGCATCAGCTCACTCCAAAAGATTATACGCTTGATCCTGTCGCCGGCGTGTTGGTTTTTTCCCGGTCCATTGCGTCCAGTCTTTTCAGGCAAGGGAGCAGGATCAACATATCCTACCGCTATTTGCCCCTGCAACTCAAACCAACCTTTTTCCACTGGACGCTGAGCGATACAACGGACAATCCCGATTCCACATTGACTGAGAGAACTGTATCCGTCCGTCCTTTGACACAACCAGCAGATCCCGATTTCGGTGACCAGCTTCAGAAAAGCGGATCCATTTTTCGAGGTATCAGCGTGGGCACAGGTCAGGGCATGCGTCTCCAATCGGGACTCAGACTCCAGGTTTCAGGCGCAATCGCACCGCGGGTAGACGTGGTGGCATCACTCACGGATCAGAACACACCGATTCAGCCTGAAGGTAATACGCAAACCCTGCAAGAGATCGATAAGGTCTTTGTCGATCTAAGAGCGCCGGGTTTCGCGGCCACCATGGGAGACATCGTCCTCAATGTTGACGGCTCTGAATTTAGCGCTTATACGCGTAAACTTCAGGGCGCCAGTGGATCAGCGGAAACGCGCTATGGATCGCTGACACTGTCGGCGGCCGTTTCAAAAGGAACATTTCACACCAACTATTTCATGGGCCGCGAGGGAAACCAGGGTCCCTATCAGCTGACCGGATCGCGCGGCCAGCGTGATATGATTGTGCTGGCAGGCACTGAACGTGTGTGGATCGACGGGGAGCCCATGACGCGGGGAGATGACAACGATTATGTGATCGAGTACGGCAACGGCCAGATACAATTCACACGAAACCGTCTGATTACAGATGATTCGCGCATTACAGTCGATTTTGAGTATTCCGACCAACAATTTCAGAAAGCGGTCTACAGCGCTGTGGGCAAAACGCGACTCTGGGATGAGCGACTGTCGATCCGTGCCGCGTTTTTACGCGAGGCCGACGACAAGGAGAATCCTCTTGATATTACGCTGACGGATGTGTATCGACAGACACTGGATGCGGCAGGTGATCACCCGGATTCGGCCCAGGCATCGGGAGCGCGGTATGTGGGGCCTCAACAGGGCGCGTACGTCAAGGTTGATTCCGCTGATGTGGTTTTCTATCGCTATGCCGGAACCCAGGCCGGTGATTACAGTGTGCGGTTTTCGTATGTGGGTCCAAACCTCGGCGATTACAGTTTTCAGGGTTACGGGATCTACCGCTACGAGGGAGCGGGAAGAGGGAGTTATCTGCCGGTTCTGTTCCTGCCTGTTCCCGTCAGCCATCAAATGGTGGATTTGTCCACATCCCTCACTCTTGCCGACGGTGTCGTGGTTGAAGGTGAGGCGGCGGTTAGTGATCAAGATTTGAATTTGTTCTCCGAACAGGGCGATGATGACAATGTGGATGTGGCCACATCCGGCCGATTCCGCATGGACGAACGTCCAGTTCATTTACGCGGAGTGGGTCTGGGCCGTCTGGGCATTCGGGCCAGCATGCGGAATGTCGGGGATGGATTTCGTTCCGTCGGACGCATCACCGAAGTCGAACACGGCCGCAAATGGGGCACGACTGAAGGACGATCGTGGGGTCAGCGAGAGCAAGAGATTGGCATTGTGTACAAACCCTTCGATGGATTGTCCGTTGAAGGCGAGACAGGATTTTTTCGGCAGGGCGATGCATTTCGGTCGGGACGAACACGCCTGTCCACGGTGCTGTCTCCAGGCAAGATCCCGCGGATTGCCTACAACGCCGAGCTGATCGAGACCGAACGGCAGGCCGGACAATCTGGCATGTGGCTTCGGCATCGCGGTTCCGCTGAAGGCCGTTGGAAGGGCCTTACTCCTTCCCTTCACTATCTGGGGGAGCACCGGCGTGACGAAGATCCGGACTCTGTGCGGACGGGATTCCGTTTCGATGAGTGGGCTGCAAAGCTGGGTTTTGGCACCGGCAGCTTCAGTGCCGAATTCAGTGAAACGATTCGTGATGACCAGAGATACATCGGGGCTGTACTATCACGTGCGTCTCTGGCCAGAACAGACCATTTCACTCTGTCACTTCAATCTAGCAAAGGATTTTCGTCATCCCTTCTCTTCACCCATCGCACGCGAAATTATACTGATCCAATGTCACTGGATCAAAAGGCTGATCTTGCTGAAGCCAAAATTCACTTCTCTCCCGGGAAGCGTATCATCGAAGCTTCGTTGAATTACCGTTTCTCATCCACTCAAATTGCCCAGATGGTGCGCGATACTATCCGTGTGGGCGAGGGTTTTGGCAACTACCGGTATGACGAACGGCTTGATGAGTATGTGCCCGATTCCCAAGGCGCGTTTCTGTTTCGCAATATCCAGACAGACCAATATTTGCCGGTGAACGATCTGAAGGCAGGGGCCGAGATTCGTGTTGATGCCGGACGTATGTGGGGGAATCCACGGGGATTTCAACGCATCATATCCGCGCTGCGCTTGCGGACGCTGATCCGTGTGGAACGGCGTGACCGTGAGCGTGATTTTGCCCGCGTCAACCGACAAGCCTTTGTGCCCAGATGGGGCGGAGACTCCACGACCGTAACCGGGGCGCTGTCAATCCACCAGGATCTGGAATACGCGCCGCGGCAATCATCCCTTTCCATTCGTCTCAGACTGCGCAGCGATGATTCGGAAGACAATCAACTGATGCGCGAGGGCTTGCTCAGACGCCGGCGTGAGCAGAGTCTCAGAGTGAAGGGAAATCCTCTCAGACAGCTTGGCATTCTGGCAGAAGTTGTCAGTCGAAGCGAATCGAAAACATTTACCAGCCGGTCGTGGTCAAACAGGGATATCACCGGACTTGATGCAACACTCGATATATCGTATCGTCCAAAGCAGCAGATTGAACTGGCCGTCAAGGGCAAAGTCAGGCGTGCACGTGATGATCAGCCCGATCCGGCGACGCAGGCGACGGCCCTGTTCCTTCTGCCTCGCGTTGGATACGCATTCCGGGGCAGGGGACATCTGCGGGCAGAACTGGAGATCGGAGATGTGCGATCAGAGCCAAAAGACGCGGCGCTGCCCTATGAGATGCTGGGAGGCGATCAGCCTGGCCGCACCATCCGGTGGTCTGTGCTCATGACCTACCGGGTCTCGGGGTATGTGCAGGCCACCTTCACACTCCGCGGCCGCAAGGAGCCGTGGCGCCAGTCTGTTTATCATATCGGGCAGGTGGAAGTCCGGGCTTTTTTTTGAGGAGCAAGCGTGTCAGAGCGTGATCGACACATGTTGATTTTGTCCGCGCGATTCCAGCTGATCTTAGCGCTGGCTTTCGTTCTTGCGTTCTTTCCTCCTGCCGTTCACGGGCAGCCGCAGAAAAGAGTCACTCTCCGGCATGTCGATGTCATCGGAAACACACAACTCCGGCGCGACGATTTGATCAACATCCTCCAAATCAAGGTGGGTGAGCCGCTTGCGTATGACTGGTCCACACGCGCTGTTCCGAATCTTCTTGCGTGGTATCGCGCCCGGGGATTCCTCCTGGCCCGCGTCGATTCGATTCAGACAGACACCACTTCCAGCGGACGGCAATGTGATATCCTGATTTGGCTCAAAGAAGGCGAACCGATCAAGATTGGCAGGTTGAAGATCGAAGGGATTAAGGCCCGGTTGCGTCACGATCTCGAAGACCGCATTGAGACACGTTCGGGAGATGTTTTTCGGGAGGTCCTGCTCGAATCAGACATTGAAAACATCTTGTCCTATTTTGAGGACAACGGATATCCCCTGGCCCGTGTGTCAATCGATTCCATGACGTTGCGTGATACATCCAGGCAACAGGTGATGGATGTCCGACTTGTAACCGAACCCGGTCCTGCAGTGCGGATCGATACGATCCGCATCACGGGCAACAAACTGACCAAAGAGAGGGTCGTCCTTCGGGAGATTCGGCTCAAGCCGGGCGACCTGTACCGGCACAACAGAGTCCAAGACCTGCAGGAGATTTTGCAGCGGCTTCGGTTTTTCAACCGCGTTGATCCGCCATTTGTCCGCTTTCTGCCTGAAGGGGCTGACTTGACAATACGGGTGGAAGAGGGCAATGCCAATACGATTGATGGCGTGCTTGGCTATACGCCGTCCAAGGTTGAAGGCGAGCAGGGATTTTTTACAGGGCGGCTCCAGTTGACTTTTCGCAACCTGATGGGAACAGGACGTTTTCTTGAGGCGTTCTGGGAGAAAAAAGATGCACACTCGCAGGCCATGCGGTTTGAGTACGAAGAGCCCTGGCTGTTGGGCTTGCCGCTTCACGTTTCCGGCTCGTTTGCCCAGGAGATTCGTGACACGCTGTACGTAGAGCGATCGTGGCACGCGGGACTGCGCTATACGCCCTGGTCAACCCTGTCGTTGTCTCTTTCCGGCGGCCAGAGGGCGATTTTACCCGATTCACTGGGCGGAGCGCTGTTCGATCTGGTTGGCAATCGAACGTGGTTTGTCTCGGCGGGCATCGATTACAATGGACTGGACGATCCGATCAATCCGATGCGGGGCGTGCGGTACCGGACCACTGTTGAAACCGGGCGCAAACGCTATCTTGATTCCGCCATATCCCCAGACA
Source organism: uncultured bacterium (assembly GCA_964508725.1). GTDB lineage: Bacteria > Zhuqueibacterota > QNDG01 > QNDG01 > DSAB01 > CAZDVF01. Next base: position 9,239 of record CAZDVF010000071.1, read on the forward strand.
ACGCCCTGACTGGGCATGACTTCCACACGAGCCGCATTCATGTTGACGCAGAGGGTGTGCTGCCCGTGTTCCGCAGACAGGTGCTCTATCTGGGTCTGCACGGTGTGGAGGTCAAGACAGGAGAGGCGTTCGTGCCCCTGCCTGATCAGATCCGGTTTGGCGGCGCGATGACTGTCCGGGGTTACAGAGAAGACGCCTTTCGCGGATCATTGGTCGCCTGGGCCAATATCGAATTCCGGGCTTTGCTTGGACGCGGCTCGCGCGCGTTTGTGTTTGTCGATGCGGGCGCGTACCAGCGGCGTGAACCGGATGCCGGTCTTGTCCGAAGCAACATGATCGGGTATGGCGTGGGGGTGCGCATCGAGACGCGGTTGGGCGCGTTCGGCGTTGATTTTGGACTGGGAGAGGGAGACAGCTTCATGCAGGGTAAAATCCATGTGGGGCTTGTGAACCGGTTTTGATCGTCCAGTTTATAATAGGGACGAGGCATACCTCGTCCCTACAGGCTCATTTTGAAAATTGTCAGATGGCAGGGGCACGGCATGCCGTGC
>CAZDVF010000072.1:0-9756 GCA_964508725.1 uncultured bacterium
GTGCCTACTTTGAATCCACCGCTACGCGGTGAATTCAAAGCCACCCGCTTTGCGGATGGTCGTTTACTTCAGAGCCCCAGTTTGTCCTTGAGTGACGGCTCCAGAATCAGAAGGAAATTCTGCGCCCACGATGTGATGTACTTGCCTTTTCTCAAGATGACGCCATGTTCGCTTTTCCCGAAGTATTGCTCGACGGAGATGACTGCAAGATGTTGTTTTTGGGTTGGCACAAGTGCGATTTTTGGGATGATGGAAATACCAATGCCCAGTTCGACATAGCGCTTGATTGTTTCTGAGTTGGTAGCCTCCATGACGATATCCAAATCGAGGTTAACATCTTGAAATACCTTGTCAATGATATCGCGTGAAACCAGACCTTTTTCGTAAGTGATCATGGGATATTGGGCAATGTCCAGCAGCGTGACGTTTTTTTTCTTTGAAAGGGGGTGGTCTAAACAGGTAATGAGAACACGGTCTACAGGGCTCAATTGGAGGTAGCGCAAATTAGGCGGAACGGTTGAGATGGGTGCAATGCCGAAGTCAATGTCACCACTCTGGGCCAGCAAGACGATTTCATTCCACCGGCGCTCCATAATCCCAAGTTGGACATGCGGGCAATCTTTAGAAAACTGCTTGATCACATAGGGCAAACGATTCATGATCGTGAATGTGGTGGCGGCAATGGTCAAGACGCCGTTCTGGTTTCCTTTCAGGTCTTCAAACGTGATTTTAAGGCTGTCGATTTCCTGAATGATGGGAATGATTAAATTGTAGAAGAGGCGGCCGTCGGGCGTGAGGTCCTTTTTGGGTCCGTACCGATTGAAGAGTTTGACTCCCAGCTCTTCCTCCAGCTTTTTAATTTGCTGACTCACAGCAGACTGGGTCACAGACATTTTATCGGCCGCTTTAGTAAGGCTGCCAAGGCGTGCGCTGAAAAAGAAACCTTTTAATTGCTGGATTTCCAAGAGTCGACACCTTAATAACGATAAATAGTAATTATAACTGTCTGATTCAAACCGATTGTGCTATTGTTTTCAAGGACTAAGAAATAGTGAATTTCATTATTAATTTAACTAATGTGGTGATATGAGTCAAGAAGAATTTTATTCCACCTTCTTCAGGTTTACGGCGGTGGAAGTCATGAAACATTTTGGCCGTGTCGTTGATTTTTTTTTTGGGCAATCGCGTCGACTGAATCGAATTACATCAACTTCGGCAGAATAACTTAGTTACCGGAATTATCGGAGTGATGCCTGTCAGCATTCTATTGGGCTTTGGCTGATCAAGTTTCCGGTATAAAGATCGCTTAATAATTAGAATATTTTATGATTGATATAAAGATTTTTTTCTTGACTTATGATTTGAGAATTGCTAAGTTTCTTTATAATTTGGTCGTAAGGCGGAGCTTGGGAGGGTGGCATTCTTGATTGTGGGGGGTCGGCTTGTGAGAGAGGCAACGTGTTTTAGGCGTATCCGTTCAGAGAGAGGGATCATTTGTGCCTGTGCAAACTCGTGGATGAGCTCGCCCCCCCTTTCTAAAAATGAACTTAAATTTTGGCCCAGTTCATAGATCAGCTGATCCTGAGGAACTGGGTTTTTTATTTCAAGACAATCAAGAGATAAATTGAGGAGAGAAGCCCATGGCTAAACCGAAATTTGCGATTTACTGGGCTGGAAGCTGCGGAGGATGTGAGATTGCATTCCTCGATATTCGTGAAAAGATCCTGGCTGTAGATGAAGCCGTTGATCTGGTTTTTTGTCCTTGTCTCATGGATACCAAGTATGCGAATGTCGAAGCCATGTCAGACGGGGAAATCGATGTCTGCCTGTTCAACGGCTGTATTCGAAACGAAGAGAATTTGCACATCGCCGAGCTGTTAAGGAAGAAATCCAAAGTTCTTGTGGCTTACGGATCGTGTGCATCTGAAGGCTGTATACCCGGTTTGGGTAATCTCACAGATCGGGAAGGCATCCAAAAATATGCTTATGAAGAATCACCATCCACGGGTAATCCACAAAAGACATATCCTCAAACTAAGACGAAGATCAAAGCCGGTGAGTTGACCCTCCCTGCCATGTTCAAGTATGTCCGCACTCTAGGGCAAGTGGTGGATGTCGATTATTCGATGCCAGGTTGTCCTCCTGTCGCTGAACAGATCTGGGCAGTGATTGAGGCGGTGCTTTCGGGGAATCTTCCACCGAAGGGATCAGTCATTGGCGTTAATCCCAAAACGGTCTGTGATGAATGTACCAGAACCAAGGATGAAAAACGGATCAAAGCCTTTGTTCGTCCCCATCTGGTCGATCCTAAGAGCATTGATCCTGAGAAGTGTCTGCTCGAACAGGGGATTATCTGTAATGGTCCGGCGACGCACGCAGGATGCGGCGCCTTATGCCCAGAAGTGAATTTGGGCTGCCGCGGATGTTACGGTCCGGCTGAAGGAATTCAGGACATGGGCGGCAAGCTGGCTGGCGCGATCGCTTCCATCATTGAAAGTGATGATCCGGAAGAGATTGAAAGAATTGTCGCCCAGATTGTCGATCCTGTAGGCACGTTCTACCGATTTAATTTACCCAGTTCATTATTAGGGAGAAGAGTCTGATGGAAAAAATCACCATTGATCCAATCACCAGACTGGAAGGACACGGCAAAATTGATATTTTTCTTGATGAGAAAGGCAATGTTGCCGATGCGTATCTCCAGATCCCTGAACTGCGTGGTTTCGAGAAGTTTTGCCAGGGCCGGCCGGTAGAGGAAATGCCGCGTATCACCTCACGTATCTGCGGTGTATGCCCTGAGGCCCATTTAATGGCTTCAGCGAAGGCTTGTGATGCGGTCTATCACATGGATATTCCCCAGACAGCCAAATTACTACGCGAACTCCTCTACATGATTTTTTACGTAACTGATCACACCACTCACTTTTATGCCTTAGCCGGTCCCGATTTTGTCGTAGGCCCCGATGCACCCAAGGCTCAGCGAAATATCCTCGGTGTTATCCATAAAGTGGGGGTGGAAATCGGCGGCAAGGTTGTTGGCCTTCGCGGCATGTGCCATGAACTGATCAAGAAGATGGGCGGCAAAACGGTCCATCCCGTAGGCGCGATGCCCGGGGGCATGAGCATCGGCATGACCAAGGAGTTGCAGGAGGAAATCCTCAATAGTGGAAAAGAAGCGGTGGAGTTCGCCAAGTTCACCATTCAGCTGTTCAATGACATCGTTCTTAAAAATAAAGCGTATGTGGATCTGATTCTCAGCGACATGTTTACACATCAGACCTACAACATGGGTCTGGTGGATGAAAATAACCACGTCAATTTCTACGATGGCGACATCCGTGTGGTGGGTCCAGATGGCAAAGAATTTGTCAAATTCAAGTCATCCGAATACCTGGATCATATCGAGGAGCACGTCGAGCCCTGGTCTTACCTGAAATTCCCGTTTCTGAAGAAAGTTGGATGGAAGGGCTTTGTCGACGGTCCTGCCAGCGGCATCTACAAAGCCACGCCGCTTTCACGGCTCAACGCCTCGGATGGCATGGCGACACCGCTGGCCAATGAAGAGCACGATCGGATGTACAAAACCCTGGGCGGCAAGCCAGTGAATCAGACTCTGGCCACACACTGGGCCCGCATCATCGAGTTGCTGTATGCGGCTGAAAGATGGGTTGAACTGGTGAGTGATCCCGAAATCACGGGTTCCGATTACAGAGCCGTTCCCACAGAGACACCCGATGAAGGGATCGGCGTGGTCGAGGCTCCCCGGGGGACATTGTACCACCACTACAAAACCGATTCCAACGGCATGATCAAAGAGGCCAACTTGATCGTGGGCACAACCAACAACAATGCGCCCATCAACCTGTCGGTCAAGAAAGCGGCGCAAGGTTTAATCAAGGACGGCAAGGTCAATGACGGCCTGCTCAACATGGTTGAGATGGCTTTCCGTGCGTACGATCCTTGTTTCGGGTGCGCCACCCATACGCTACCGGGACAGATGCCGCTCATTATCAATGTGTATGATCAGGATAAGACACACATCGACACCCTGCGAAGAGATTGATGGATACTGATTCCTTCCGATACCAACCAATGGTTTGCAAATGATCGGGTGAAAAAGATGTCATCACAAAGGATCTTATTGTTTACACAGTTTGATTGCGGAATCCTATGAAGATTCTTATCCTAAACAGCGGAAGTTCATCCGTCAAGTTTCAACTCATCGATATGATTGATGAGGATGTTTTAGCGCTTGGTGTTGTGGAAAAAATTGGTTCTTCCGACGCAATCATCAATTATAAACCTGGCAAGAAAAACAAACTACGAGAAATCAGGGAGGTCCTCAATCACGAAGTTGCCATCGAAATTGTACTTTCCATGCTGCTCCATCCAAAGCATGGTGTTATAAAAAATAAAGAAGAGATCGACGGCATCGGACACCGGATTGTCCATGGCGGTGAAGACTTTTCCGATTCAATCCTCATCGATGGTAAAGTCAAATCTGCCATTCGCAGGTGCATTCAGTTCGCACCGTTGCATAACCCGCATAATCTGAAAGGTATTGAGGCGTGCGAGACCATCCTTCCCGGCCTTCCTCAGGTAGGCGTCTTTGACACGGCCTTTCACCACAGCATATCACCTGAAGCCTATCTGTATGGACTTCCATACGCCCTCTATCAAAAGCTGGGGATTCGCCGATACGGATTCCACGGGACGTCTCATAAATATGTGGCGCAAAAAGCTGCTGACGTCATTGGTAAGCCCGTCACCAAACTGCGCATCATCACCTGCCATTTGGGGAATGGCGCCAGTCTGGCCGCTGTAGACAGGGGGCAGTCCGTTGAAACGACCATGGGATTCACACCTCTGGAAGGCCTGATCATGGGCACGCGCTGCGGTGATATCGATCCGGCGCTTGTGCCGTTCATCATGGATCACGAGAAACTGAGTGCGCAGCAAATCGATTCCATCATGAACAAAAACAGCGGAATGCTGGGATTAACGGAAACCTCCAGTGACATGCGTGAAATTGAAGATGAGGCGTTCCGGGGCAGCGAACGTCACATCCTGGCCCTTGCTGTCTACTGTCATCGTCTGCGGAAATACATCGGCGCCTATATGGCGGTGATGGGCGGCGTTGACGCCCTGGTTTTTACAGGCGGTGTTGGCGAGAAGTCCTTTTACGTCCGCGAACATACTCTGGCTGGTATGGAAGGACTGGGTATCAAGATTGATCTGAAGTTGAATAACAAGAATGCAACTGATATTGGGACCGGGAAGGTCCGTGTCTTGATCATCCCCACAAATGAAGAGCTTGCTATTGCCAGGGATACGCGAGACATCCTGAAAAGATTTGAAGAGCAATATCCCCAGGAGAAGCTGAAGAATCTGGTATCCGGAGACGTCGAGACACTTTCGCAGGATGACAAGGCGGCTCTGATCCTGCTTTGGGCCGAAGACCGTAAAGCATCGGCCGGCACACTCGCTAAAAGATTGCAACAAAAAACAGGCAGGGTCATTTCTGTCCAAATAGTCGCAAAAGAGCTCAATCTGTTGGGGCTGGCCTGACAAGTATCACGCAGAGCATACAAGAGGATATGAATTGTGTCTCAAACGATCATCAATAAAGACGAGGCCGGTTGGGTCGCTGCCATCAGCTGGCTCAGCGCACTTGAGGAAACGGCGAGAGATTTTCACGGAACTCGGCCGCGTGTCTTTTGTGAGCGCGCTTACGAACATTCGGTGCAGCATTTCCTGCACCGTATTGGCGATGAATACGGCATTCAGGTTGAGAGAGCCGTTTCGATCCGCGGCGCAGTGGAGAATTACATTCAGATCGGCGTGGCGGCCAGTGTGTTCAGTGACGCCAGTGATTTCGATCTGGTGGAAGTCAATCCTTTCCATCTTAAAATTACAGTGCACGACTGTAAATATTTGAAGAGTTGTCAGACACTAATCGACCAGGGATTTTCCGTTCGTGATCTCACATGCGCTCGCATCGGATGTTTTCGGGCGGCTGTCAAAGCTCTGACTAATATCGACTGCGATTATCGGGTCAGGGCATTTAATATTGATGGGGATTGCGAAGGATATATCGAACGGCTGTAAACAGAGGTGATTCTCTCGTGACGCATTCGGTAGGCACATTGATCAAGCAAGCTCTGTATGGCGAAGACGCTGCGTTGCGTCGCGAGGCGATCATCGCTCTGGGATACGAGAAAAGCGAGGCGATTTTCCCTCTCCTCATCGAGCAGCTTGGCGATGACAATCCCAGCATCCAGCATGCGGCCATTATTTCATTGGGACGCTATGGTAACACAGAGGCCATCGACGAGCTTGTTAAGCCCAAGATTCTCCACTCGCCTGTGGTGAATATCCGGTGGGCTGCTGTTGCGGCCATCGGAAAGCTGGGCGACTTCCGTGTCATCGAGCATCTGCTGAAGGTTGTAGACGATTCTGAATGGATTGTCCGAAATCAGGCTGCCACGGAACTCAAGGTCAAGATCCACGAGATAATCAGTTTGTGTGAGAGCAGATATGCGCGCATATTAGTCCGTCTTCTGGCACTTCCCCAGGACGAGATTGTAAACCTGGCCATCGAAGGATTTGTTGAACTGGCTGAAACCTCGGTGGGCATCCTCCTTGACGCAATTGCCAGTGGATCTCCTGTCGTCCGTGAGCATGCGACCAAAGCTCTTGGCCTCATCGGTTCAAAAGAGGCTGTTCTGCCGCTCATCGACCTGCTTCATGATTTCGAATGGACAGTCAGGTGTCATGCAGCCGAGGCCCTGGGATTGATCCATGACAAACGAGCCATTGAACCTCTGGTCATCAGCTTGCGAGACAATGTAGAGAAGGTGCAGCAAGAGGCTATACGGGCGTTAGTTGGCTTCGAGCGACTCGCGACAAGACCCTTGCTCAACGCCCTGTCATACGAGAAAAACAAATTCAATCTCCGGGCTATTATTCTCACTCTCGGTCAAATCGGAGACATGAAAGCTGTACCTGCTTTGATCGGTCATTTACGTAACAGTTATTTTGTCGTTCGCCGGGCCGCTATTAAAGCACTCAGGGGATACGGTCCTAAAATTATTGATGCTTTGGTGCCGACCCTCTCCTACAACAAGTCGGATATCAAGCCTCTGCTAGACGATGCGTTAAACTGTGATGACCAGCCTTTACAGCTTCGCGCCATCAAGGCCCTGGGTGGATTGGAAGATCACCGGGCCGTTGAACTCCTGAAAAAGCTGGTGGACGAAGGCGTACCCGATGTGCAGGATGCAGCTATTGCTGCTCTGGTTCAGATTGGTTGCGCGGCATGGGGGCGATGTGGCGCTCTGATGATCTTGAGCCACATTGGTAATAAGTCTCTTGTCAGTGTTATCATTCCGTCACTTTCCGACGATTCCGCCAATGTCCGTCTTGAGGCTGTCAGAGCGCTTGCCAGGCTTGGTGGTTTTGATGTCATCGATCCGTTGATCAAGGCAGCGCGGAAGGATCGTGACAGTTACATCCGGTTTGAGGCGGTGCGGCGTCTCCGCGTTGTTGGTGTGGGGTACGATCAGGTTTTACAGCTCGCTTTTTCCGCGCTGAAGGATCCGCACCGGGACGTCCGGTCACAAGCCGCTCGCCTGTTGGGCAACTTTCAGGATGGACGATCCATCGCGCCGTTGATTAAAACGCTTCATGACAAACATTGGACCGTGCGAGAGAGCGCTGAGTATGCCCTGTTTAATTTTGGCGATCAGGCAGTAGAACCGCTTATCGCAGCAATTGAAAGCAAGTCATGGCGAACGCAGTTCCGTGTGGCTCGCCTTCTGGGAGAAATCGGCGGTCAGCGTGCTGTTGATCCGCTTGAGCAGCTTCTCAAAAAACGGGGCGTCAAGTCCAAGGTCAAAGAGATTGTGCAGCAATCATTGATAAAACTCTGCGGCAAGGCAGCGGCATAGATCGATCCTAAGCCTGTCGATTGAGGGAGACGACATATGCGAGTCAAAGTCAGAATTGGTGAAAACGAGAAGCGGTTTATTGATCGCGTCTGTGACTTATCCGGGCAAAATGTATATGCCTGCTATCAATGCGGCCGTTGTTCAGCGGGCTGCCCCTTTGCTTTTGAGATGGATTTGCTTCCCAATCAAATCATCCGGATGGTGCAGTTGGGGCTGGAAGAGGAAGTCAAGAGATCCAAGACACTGACGCTGTGTGCCTCGTGTTTTACATGTCAATCACGTTGTCCCAAAGGGATTGATATGGCTCGTGTGATGGAGGCTGTGCGGCATCTCATTGATCCCAAGGGAAAAGATGCTTTCGGACCTAATGATATTCCGAGGAATTTGGCAGACGAGTTGCCCCAGCAAGTCCTTGTGGCAGTATACCGAAAATTTAGCAAATAATCAGGTGCGGCGGGTAGATTCCATCTATTCCATTTACCCCTTTTCCCTATTGCCTGTCGTGCTTTGTTTTGAAATTAATTTAAGTACAAGGAAAACCCACGTATGAAACTCCATTACTATCCTGGCTGTACGTTAAAGGACAAGACGACCAACCTGGATGATTCAACGCGGGCAGCTATGGAGGTCCTCGGCTACGAACTTGTAGAACCGGCGAATTGGACCTGCTGTGGCGCCGAATTTCCTTTGACCGAGGAGAAAATTATCGGCCTTGCTGCACCAACCCGGATTCTCCGTCAGGTCGGGATGGAAGGCGGCGACAAGGTCGTCACGACGTGCGCTTTCTGTTTCAACGTTCTTAAACGAACAAACGAAGCGCTGCTTAAAGATCCCCTGAAACACAAGCGTATCAATACGTATTTGAAGGACGATATTCACATTGAGCCTCTGACGAAAGAGAAAACAACCGGTTTTCAGGAGTACAGCGGAACTGTCTGGGTGCTTCACCTGATGGAGTATATCAGGAATGAGATTGGTTACGAGAAAATTCGATCTCTGATTAAGCGGGACCTTGGGAACTTGAAAGTGGCGCCGTACTACGGCTGTCGCTTGCTTCGCCCCAAAGGGGAGGTTGGAATCGATGAGCCGGATGACCCGCACATTTTTGAGGAATTTCTGGAGAACCTGGGCTGTGAAGTTGTGGATTTTCCGTTCAAGCAGGAATGCTGTGGATCGTATATTTCAGTTTCTCTGCCCGATGCAGCAACGGAAGCATCCTATCAGGTTCTTCGGTCTGCCAAAATGAATGGCGCTGACGTACTGGCTTTGAGCTGTCCTCTTTGTTATTACAATCTGGATCGAAGACAGGACCGAATCCGTGACAAGTTTCTGGATTTCAACGGAATGCCTGTGCTGTTTTTTACTCAGATTCTGGCGTGGGCGCTGGGTGTGGATGCGGATGTTCTCGGATTGGATCAACATTACTTTGATCCCCGTCCTGTGCTGGGCATGACTGATAATGCTGAGGTTGCATGATGAAAGGAAACGGAAAGAAAAAGCGTATCGGCGTCTTCGTTTGTCATTGCGGAGTGAACATCGCCAGCGTGGTGGATGTGGAGCGGGTAGCCAAGGCGTTAGAAAGTTATCATAGCGTCGAATTCTCGACCAACTATATTTATATGTGTTCCGAACCTGGTCAAAAGACGATCCTGGATACCATCCGTGAAGAAAAGCTGGATTCCATCATCGTGGCGGCATGTTCTCCCACACTTCATGAAAAAACGTTTCAGAATGTCATCGAGTTGGCCGGGCTCAATCCCTATCAGGTCGAAATCGCCAATATCAGAGAGCAGGACAGCTGGGTTCA
>CAZDVF010000073.1:0-9675 GCA_964508725.1 uncultured bacterium
TAGGGTTGATGTTTGTCTGTGTCCGTCGGCGAGGATGAGGTCTGTTTTGCATGATTCCGTTCCTGAAGTCACAAAGTGGAAGACTTCAAGAAGATAACAAATCCGATTATATGATGCAAGGACTGGAAGGCCCCGGAACGTACGAAACGTCCCGGGGCCGGAGGGTGGAGGATCTCCTAATGAGAATAGGAGTTTAGGGATTTGATCCTGTAACGAGTGAATGGTATGTTATGAGAATCCGAGCATAATTTTTCTCTTGATTGCGTCCAAGGTTTGAGAACCATTCCTTTTGCCGATGCGCGGCCAAGTTGGCGTCTCAATCGATGGATTGGGCCAACCACTGTCCTTTTAAGTTATCCGAAATATGATTCCATCCGATCGAAGGCTTTTTCGATCATCGACTCCGGGACGCAAAATGAAAGCCGAAGATGGGTTTCGCCAGTCGGTCCAAATGCCGCTCCTGGTGTTGTGGAGACGCGCGCTTCCCGTAGAAGTCGCTTGCAGAAAGTCACGGAGTCCTGGCCCTTCTCCCGCACAATCCGCGGGAACATCAGGTATGAGCCTTCGGGCCTGTGATAGTCGAATACGCCGGAAAGACGGTCAAGACGGTCACACATCAGATCCCGCGTTTTCAGGTAATGGTCCCTGAATGCCGCAACACATGTTTGTGAACCCTGCAGAGCTGCAAGGGCGGCATATTGAGAGACCACCGGCGCACAGATGGCAAACGGGATGTGGGCCTTGGCGATCTGAGAGATCAGTGAAGCATCGGCGTGCAGGTACCCGACGCGCCATCCTGTCATGGCGTAAGTCTTGGTGAAAGTGAAGCAACTGATAACCTGCTTTCGCATTTCCGGTATGGACGCAATACTGACATGCCTGTGTCCGTCGAATGTAAAGTATTCGTAGGCCTCATCGGTGATGACAACAAGATTGTGTCGTCGGGCGATTTCGGCCAGTTGCCGAAGCTGGTCTTCCGGGAATACTGTGCCTGTGGGATTGCTGGGCGAGCAGTAAAGGATGGCGCGTGTTTTTGGCGTGACTGCCTTTCTGACTGCTTCAAGATCCCAAGCAAAGCCCTCTTCTTCAATGAGGGGAATCATCACCGCTTTGGCTGAAGCCATTTGCACCTGACGGATGTGCGTTGAATAGGTCGGCGTGGGCAGGATTACCTCGTCACCCGGATCCGCCACAGCCATCACCGCGGCCGAGAGTCCCTCAATGGCGCCCACGGTGATCAGAATCTCTGACGGATCAGCGGCGATGTCATTGTCGCGGCACAGCTTGTCGACGATGGCCTCCCGCAGGGCCGGAATGCCAGAGGTTTCCGAGTATCCGCCGGCCAGACCATCTTGAATGGCTTTGACAGCCGCTTCCTTGATGTGTTCCGGCGTGTCCGACGTTGGCTTGGCCCATGACAAGAAGGCGACGTCTTCGATGGTTTTGGACAACCGCGTCATTTCGTGGATGGCCGATTTTCCCATTTGGCCCACGCGTTGTGAATAGAGTGCATGCGTGTTCATTTTAGTTGTACGCCTCTTTAATTTTGGGATCTTCAGTCATCAGATCGCCGGCCAGCTCGTCCATCTTGGTCCGCTGCCAAAATAGAAGGTTTTTATGGACGTCCATATATTTCTGTGGGATGGGATGCGTGCCGATGACAACAGGAATGTTGTAGCGTAACTCGATGAATTCCTTGAACTGGCGGATGCGCGGGCAAGGAGGGTAACCCACCACCAGTCCTGTGGCCAGGTGGATGGCTTCGGCGCCGTTCTTGATCATCTCTTCGGGGACGTATTCCACGTTGCCACCGGGGCAGTCTCCGCAGTAGGAATATCCCACCAACTCGAGGTCTTCGTCTTTGGGGTAGATGGCAAAGGCGCCCACATGTTCACGCATGGAGCGCAGGCACTTGCCGCCGCCGCAGTCTTTGTATCGTCCGCAGATGATGATGCCGATTTTCTTCATGGTCTTGTCCTTTCAACTTGTTAAAGAATCCGACTGAGAAGTCCGCGTTCGCAGTCCGAGTTACCTGTGACGGCGTTGATCGTTTTCGATCCACCGCTCAATGTCGCTCATGTGAAATCCGTACCGTCGCCGCAGGACGCTCAGTCTTTCATTGTCTGAAATTGTTGATGGCAACCCCATTGCCGCTTTCAGTGAGTCTGCGGGGACACCCGCTGCCAAAGCCACCTGTCTCAGCGTCATGCTGCCGTTGATTGAGATACGGCGGGCCAACTGTTCCGCATTGTCCTCATTCTTGGCACTGGTCTGGTTCTGCTCTTGCTTCTTCACGATGATGGCCTGCTGCGCCGTTGCCGCCCGTTCGATACGGTGTTGTCCCTGACCCTCCCGAAGCGCAACCAAATCGATGGGCAGAAAGAAGGCGAACAGCAGCGCCGCCAGACTGACGACACAAAACACCAGAAGCGAGACAGTCCGCGCCGATTTTGTTGTGACCATCTGGCGGAAGTAAGCCGTGATGAGCTTCCAGTGAAGCGCGATGTGGAGGACAAGCAATGCCAGCAAGATGAAACCCAGGGCCAGATGGATGGCGCCCCACTGGTGCCGGTCCATTCCCCAGAGATACAGCTCGACGTTATCTTCATAAACCCGCCATCGATCGCTCCCTGACAACAGGCTGTATTTGATCAGAAAACCGATGCCGCCGATGGCCATCATCAGGATGAACATGACAGCGTCGATGATGAAGTTTATTTTAGGTTTCGTCTTCACGGTTGGATCTCCGTTTTCCTGGTGTAATAGGTTTCCCCGCGATATTGCACTTTAGCCAGGGATTTGTTTTTTGTCAGGTTTTTGACTACCGACCAATCTGATCCGGTTTTATCCAGCAGCGCCTGAACGGCTTCTTCGCGCATGGGGTGAACAGCTGTGATATTGAGAAGATCCTGAACAGGGTCCCCTGTGGAAGCGAAGGCATTACCCTCGTATCCGATCAAGAGCTCAACGTGTTCCGCATGCGATGCAACGATCTGGTATGCCCGGTTGATTGTTTCCTCGTCCGGAGGGCAAACCCATTTTTCGGATGGCGGTCTTGTCGGGATCGACAGATAGGCCGTTCGTGGATTGATCTGAGCAACATATTCAGCCAATTGGTTCATGTGCACTTCGGAGTCGTTGATCCCTTTGACCAACATGGTTTCGGTAACCAGTGTACCATCATACATTGCAGCGAATTCCCGTGCCCCTTTCAGGATTTCTGCCAGGCGCAGCATGCCGTGAGGCCGGTTGATCTGATGCCAGATTTTCTCATCCACTGCATCGATCTTGAGAGATACCCAGTCTGCTTGAGCCAGTTGTTCTCTGACGTCCTGCTGCCAGATGAGAGAGGCGTTGGTGATGACGGCGCATGTTCGTCCGAACGTGTGGAGTCTGCTCAAGTGTTCGCCCAGCGCCGCATCCAGGGTAGGTTCACCATCAGGCACGATGGTGATGGCGTCTACCGTTTCCCCGGCGTTGTCAGTTTCCTGTAAACGTTCCTGGACCTGGCGACATACAGCTTCAGGTGCGATGAAAGGCTGAGGCGCGATGCGCATCGAGCGGGTGGGCCCGACCTGGCAGTAGATGCACGCGTAGGTGCATACTTTCGATGGAAGGATGTTGAGGCCCAGACTGCGGCCCAGACGGCGCGAAGGAACTGGTCCGAAAGTGATCATGGCGCGTCATGCCTCATGATTAATAGTCATGGCGGGTCGATGGATTTCAAGGTTCGTCGGGATCGATCCGTTTCCGCACATACCGGCACCAGAGAGCCGCCGCAGGATTGTGTCCCAGCACACGGTCTTTTACGATGAAGGTCGAGACCGGCGCGTCCGAGTACGTTGTAAACTGGATGTCGTGTCCGATGCAGAGTCCGCAAATCAGGTTCAAATCTGTTTTGGCCTGGTTGAGAAGCGTGGCCTGACCGATGGGATTGCACATGGTCTCGGGTTCGCCGGGATTGATCTCTTCGAGTCCCAGCTTTTGCTTCTGAATCGCGCAGACCTTGCAGCAGACGGACACCACTTTAAATTCATGCCGCAACAACCTGCAAAGGATTTCAGCCTCCTGCGCTAGCCCGATGCAGAAAGCCACGCCCAGTTTATGGTATCCCATCTCGTGGGCGAAGAGCATGACCTCCTCAAGCCGGGTTTTCTGCATGTAGTATCGGCCTTCGATGCGCGATGCGACTTGGGCCAGCCGGAGTGCGTCTTCTGAGTAGGACGGCAGAACCTGGTCAGCCAGGTCAAAACAGTCTCGATCTTCACGACAGGCCCTGTCGCGGCATGTGTCGCAACGGCGCGCCGATTGCTTGCCGGTTGTCCGATTTGGTGACATCGCATATCTCCTGATTACGAAGAAGACAATGTCGTGATATTCTCAGCGATGGTCCCAAAAGCCTTGGATGTCAGACTGTCAGATTTGTCGAGTACGACAGGTTTTCCAGCGTCGCCACCCTCGCGGGTGGCGATCTCCATGGGGATGCGCCCCAAAAAGATGGCGCCCATGGTATCGGCCATTTTCTCGCCGCCGCCTGTGCCGAAAATATCGATTTCCTTTTTACAGTGGGGACAGACGAGGCCGGACATATTTTCCACAACGCCAATCTTGGTGATGTTCATTTTTTTTGCCATGTTCACGGCACGCCGGCAATCAATGAGCGAGACTTCCTGCGGAGTGGTCACCACGATGGCCATCTGGGGGAGCATTTTCTGGGCCGTGGTCAGCACCTCATCTCCAGTGCCCGGCGGCAGGTCAGCCAGCAGATAATCGAGTTCGCCCCAGACCACGTCCGAGAGAAACTGGGTGATGGCGCCGGAACGCAGCGGCCCCCGCCAGATTACAGGCTGATCCACCGGAATCATGGGCGCGATGGAGATAACAGACAAGCCGTCCTTAACCTGTGGATTGATGTTTTTATTTTCGCTGTCCACCCAGGGGAAGCCTTCGAGCCCAATCATTTTGGGCACATTGGGCCCTGTGATGTCGGCGTCCAGGAGCCCTACTTTCTTGTTCATCCCCACCAATGCGTACGAGAGATTGACGGCTATGGTGGTCTTGCCCACTCCGCCCTTGCCGCTGAAGACAACAATCCGGTTTTGGATATGGCTCAACGTCTCTTCTATGCGTTTGTTCTGTTCTTCCATTTGCTGGGATCTGTCGTTGGGTTGATTCATGCGTGTGTCCTTTCTACTGTCGGATCCTGCGGCATCAGTAACACGATCAATGTTTGCAAGGAGCCGATCCGCTGACCGTTCCCTGAAGATAGCCGTCTACCACATCTTTGATTTTGCCGGATGCGCCGGTGACCACCTCGATGTTGAATTGGTTGAAAAAATTGACGGCCATTGGTCCCATACCGCCGGCGATGATGACGTCGGCTTTTTGATCCCTGATGAACGCAGGGACCAAGCCCGGATCGCCGTGGGCATTGAAGTATGGATTTTCCACTTTGAACGAAATTGTGATCTGGCCGTTTTCCACATCCACAATTGTGTAGTAGGGGCAGCGGCCGAAGTGGGCGCTGACTGTCGCGTCGAGCCCCTGATCGTTTTCGGCTGCCACTGCGATTCGTTTTTTGTCCACCGTGGATGTTTCAAATTCGGGCGTGGTCTGCATGCCGTGATGCGCCCAGACTGATGGCTCCGAATGGGTGGCAAGCGTTCCTTCTTTCAGTTGCTCAAGGGCCTGTGCAACGGCGCCTGACACGCCGGCGTAGATGGCGATACCTGCGGCCGAGAGAGTCTGAAAGGCGTTGGGACCGACATTGCCGGTCAGCACAGCACTGGCACCTTTTTCGATAACAACTTTTGCGGCCTGGATACCTGCTCCGCTCCCTGTGCTGACGTTGGGATTCTCCACCGCTTCGACAGCGCCGGTTTCCGTGTTAACAATCAGGAACGTCTGGCATCGGCCAAACCGGGGATCCACCTGCGCATTCAAGTCTGTTCCCTGGGCTGTGATGGCTACTTTCATCCGTTTTCTCCAATTTATCCTTGCGTTCGGGTCATCTGTGATCCGCATTTGGGGCATTGCGTTGCGGTGCATGGGGTGCCGCGCTGATGAGGTGCACGTGCTCCGCATTTCGAACAGACGCACTGGCCGCCCGGTCCGGCGCCGGGGCGGTTTCCGCCTCCACGGCCCATGCCGCCACCTTGACCTTGTCCTTGACCCTGTCCTTGACGGTTCCCTGTTGGCATGACCGCCTCCTTTTCTTATGTTTTTTCGGATTGAAACATCAATCCGGAAAAACAACAGTTTTGAAATTCTCTGATCGCCCGGACACCCTTTAATTTCCGCAGCACCGTTTCGGGCTGTCGCATCCGCCAGTGTTTCCGCAGCAGGATCCATTGCCTTTTTTATAATCCGTTGCGTGAAATCCCGATCCCTTGAAAACAACGCCGGCGCCGCCCGAAATAAGCCGCTTGACCTGGCCTTTGCATTCGGGACAAGAGGTGAGGAGCGCATCGTTTATTCCCTGGAACCGGGTGAAACGGTGGCCGCAGGATGTGCATTCGTACTCGTAGGTTGGCATGACAGCATCCTTATGTTGAGGCCTCCAGGGTTTGGAAATCCCGGAGGCCTCCATTTGTGTTACCCGCTTTACTTCTCGATGTCCGATTCCAGTTCAGAAATACGCTGCTGGATGGCGTTCAGTTCTTCACTCATGGCTTTCGCCTGGTTTCGGAGCATGTCCATTTCCTGCGCCGGGGTTGGCGCTACGTAGGGCATGCCGGCGTAGGAAGGAGCATAAGGCGCTGCTGTGGGCATGGCCCATCGACCCCATCCTCCTCTGCCGCGGCCAAAGCCGCCGCCCCAGCCCATACCGCGGCCCATACGTCCGCCGAAGGGATTTGTGAATCCGGGCGTGGCGTAGCCGGCGCAATATCCGGCCGCCCGTCCTGTCATGGGACCCATTCCCGCGGGTCCTGTTCTGTCTCCGCGTGGCATGATGTGTTCCTCCTTATGTTAAGTGATTAGTTGTCAGTCGTCAGTCTTCAGAATTACGTCCTCAAACTTTTTGGAATTGATGGAGTTCAGCGCTTCACGCAGCGCCTGAACAGACAACACAGCGCAATGCAAGTGTGAGGCAGGGAGGCCGTCCAGATACCGGACCACAGTTTGGGGGTAAATCTTTGAGGCTTCCCAGGGTGTCTTGCCTTTGGCCAGTTCGGTCACTGCGCTGCCGCAGGCCAGTGTGGCGCCGCAGCCGTCGGTGAGAAAACGGGCTTTGTTGATTGTTTCTCCTGCAATCCGAAGGTGAATCTGCATGGAGTCGCCGCACTCGCCCGTCACCTTGGCAGCGCCGTCGGGCTGGTCGATCTCGCCCACGTTCAGCGGTTCGTAGGCTAGGGTCATGACCTTGTTCGAATAGGTTTCAGACGCCTTGCCCATGATCATCCGCTGGATGTTCTGAAACAATTTTTCAAAATCGTCCGGCATCTATTCGCTCTAAGTTTTTTAAAATTAAAAAGTGTTCTATCGCCAGGGTCCCTTGCCGCGACCATGCGGGCCGTAGCGACCGCGAAAGTCCTGCGCGCCCGGATGCGGCGCGACAGGCCCGCCCTCGATTCGGATTGCTTTTCCCGTTACAAGTGCGTCCGCGACTTTGCGCCTTGCTTTGGTCACGATCCGTCCAAATGTCGCGCGCGAAATATTCATCTGCTGTGCCGCCTCCTCCTGGCTGAGGGCGTCCAGATCGGCGAGTCGAAGCGCCTCCAGTTCATCCATTTCCAGATCCACCTGTTCCAGCATCCGGAGCGGTATGCCCTGGGGCTTGAAGAAGGATGCGCCGGGGCTGCAACTGATCCACCTGCATTTTTTAGGTCGCGGCATCTCAGGGGTCCCTCAAGCTTGAATCCAGTTGACTTAACAGGACTTTGCTGATTTCCTCGATGGCCGCCACAGCGTTACCTTGGCCGTATTCGATGACAGTCTGACCTTGAACCATCGCTTTTGTGACGGACGGATCATAGGGGATGCGTCCGATGACTGGCGAGCCGACGGATTCGGCGTGCTCTGTGATGGCCTTGTCCATGTCGGAATTTAGATCCGCTTTGTTGACAATGACGACCGCTGGAATCTTAAAATGGCAAGCGAGGCCTAAAACGCGCTCCATGTCGTGAGCTCCGGCCACGGTTGGTTCGGTCACCACCACGACGAGAGAGGCGCCGGTGATGGAGGCGATGACGGGGCAGCCGATACCGGGAGAGCCGTCCACCAGGAGGTTGGAGAATCCGCTGGTTTCGGCTATTTGTTTGGCTTCGCGCCGTATCAGGCTGACCAGTTTGCCGGAATTCTCTTCAGCGACACCCAGCCGGGCGTGAACCATGGGGCCGAATCGTGTTTTTGAGATGAACCATTCTCCGCATTGCCTCGGATTCAGTGTGATGGCCTCCACCGGGCAGAATGCATGGCACACAGCGCATCCCTCGCACGCTACAGGGTTGACAATAAAATCCGACGTGATCGCGTCGAAATGGCAGACATCGCGGCACACGCCACATTGTGTGCATTTTTCGCTATCGATGACGGCTTCGACACCGTTGGTGAAGTCAGTTTGTTTGTCGATTTGCGGGTCCAGCAGAAGGTGGAGGTCGGCGGCGTCTACGTCGCAGTCGGCGATGACAGTGTTTGTCCAAAGGGCTGCCAGCGCTGCTGTCAGGGTGGTCTTTCCGGTGCCGCCCTTGCCGCTGATGATGACGACTTCGTTCATGCTGCATCCTCCGCTGCCTGGCCGAGGTGTTCCATCGCCTTCTCCCAAAGCCTCTGAAAGGTCTCCCGATACCGGGGTAAAGCATCTACGATCAGTTCGCCCCGCGAGTATGCTTCTGCAATGCGGCGGTCATCGGGAATTTCCTGAAGAATGGCAATTCCTTCCGCTTCGCAAAATTTCCACACATCCCGGTTGCCGATGGTGGACCGGTTGATGACCAGGCCGAAGGGTGTGCCCAGCACGCGCACCATTTCGACGGCCAGCTTGAGATCGTGAAGACCGAAGGGCGTGGGTTCAGTGACCAGAATGACCAGGTCGCTGTCCCGCACAGCCTGAATCACGGGGCAGGTCGTGCCGGGCGGTGCGTCGATGAGGATGATCTCCGCTTCTTTGTTCTGCAATCCCACACGCTGCACCTCACGGATGAGGGGCGGTGACATGGCCTCGCCGATGCGCAGTTTGCCGTGTACGAATGTGATACTGCCGGCATGTCCTCCCGCCACAATGCCGATCTCCTTTTTGGCGTCGGTAATGGCTGATTCGGGGCAAATTAATTTGCAGCCTTTGCACGCGTGACAGAGTTCCGGAAAAACCAGCACTTTGTCCTTGATGGTGACGATGGCGTTGTACTGGCAGAGGTGCGAACATTTTCCACAGGCCGTGCAACGTGTTTCATCCACCTGGGGAATGAATGTGCTGACCGGCCGCTCCCATGTGAAGTCAGGTTGGAGAAAGAGGTGGGCGTTAGGTTCCTCGACGTCACAATCGAGGAGGGCCACTCCCCGGTTTTCCAGAATGCGTGCCAGGTTGACCGCAATTGTCGTCTTGCCAGTGCCGCCTTTACCGCTGGCGATGGCGATGCGTTGCTGTATTTTATCCTGTTTTTGCATGGGTCATCCACTCTTATTTTGAGCATATGCTCAAAATAAGATACGAAACGGGATCTCATTTGTCAAGTT
>CAZDVF010000074.1:0-9666 GCA_964508725.1 uncultured bacterium
ACAAGGACTGGAAAGAAGCGGAGCGGCACATCCCCCTTGCTGCAGAGGCGCTCGACAAGTTCGCGGGCCAGATCAACCGCGCGGCCGACCTGCTAGAACGAAGTCAGAACTAACTCGGTATGGGATAAAATCCATCAAAGGAAGTGTTGTTTGAGTCAGGACTTGTCGGGACGAGTTCACTTCCTTCAGTGACCGAGAGAGCATTTCAGGCGATTTTTCGCCGCCGGAAGTTTTGTCTGCAAACCTTAAAAAATATGAATGCTTGATCCGCCTCAGGCGGGAGCCACTTTTTTTTAAAAAAAGTGGCAAATGGAAATTAACTATGAGGAGGCTACACACATGACACACAAAGCAATCCGCATGTTGACAGTCACGCTCCTATTCTGTGGATGGATCGGACTTTCAGCGCAAGAAATTCACAAAAAGGACGCGCCACATCCTCCACCACCGCCGAAAGTCGAGGAAACATCTTCAGTCACCAAACACACAATTAAAATTGGTGACGAGACTGTAGCGTACACAGCCACAGCCGGCACCTATCTGCTGAAAGAAGAGGGCAAACCTGTAGCCAGCATGTTCTACATGTCCTACACCAAAGACGGCGTGAAGGATCTTACCAAACGTCCTCTTCTGGTATCGTTCAACGGCGGACCAAGCACCGCATCGGTCTGGCTGCATCTGGGTGTGTTGGGACCGCGGACAGTGTTATACGACGACAACGGTTTCGCCTATCCCCCGCCGGCCAGACTCATCGACAATCCATATTCCATTCTGGACGTGGCCGACGTGGTTTTCATCGATCCGGTGGCCACGGGATACAGCCGCATGCTGCCCGGAGAAGACCCCCACAAGTACCACGGCACAAAGGGGGATATTGAATCGCTGGCCGAATTTATCCGCATGTATGTGACGCGGAACAAGCGGTGGGCGTCCCCCAAATTCCTGATTGGAGAAAGCTACGGCACGGTGCGCGCCGCAGGTCTGGCCGGCCATCTGCACAACGCGCACACCATGTTCCTGAACGGCGTCATGCTCATTTCCATGACCTCTCTGAGCGTGGAAACCGGCGGTGATATCGGATTTGCGCTCATCCTCCCCCACTACACGGCCACGGCCTGGTACCACAAACGTCTTGCGCCGGACCTGCAAGAAAGGCCCCTCCGTGAACTGCTGGACGAGGCGGAAGCCTTTGCCATGACCGACTATCTGACAGCCCTGGCAAAGGGTGGATATGTTCCCGAAGCGGAGAAGACGGAAATCGTTCGCAAAGTCTCGCGGTATACCGGATTATCAGAGGAATACATCCGGAACTGCAACCTGCGCGTCGAACGCAGCCGGTTCCGCAAGGAGCTGTTGCGTGATCAGGGGCGAACCGTCGGACGGCTCGACAGCCGGTACACGGGCATCGACAGAGACGCCGCCGGCGAGCGGAATGAGTACGATCCGGCTTTGGCTGACTGGGAAGCGGCTTTCGCCTCAAACATCAACCACTATCTCAGAACCGAACTTGGTTACAAAACAGATCTGGCCTACGAAATCTGGGGGGATGTCAGACCCTGGCAGACGGACCGGTCCATGCATATCGGCGACATGCTCCGCGGCGCCATGACCAAAAACAGGTATCTGGAGGTCTTCATCGCAGAAGGATACTACGACGCGGCTTGCGACTACCTGACAGCCCAGTACGTTTTCTCACATCTCGATTTGAACGGAGAGATGAAAGACCGCATCCACTTCGGATTCTACGAATCAGGGCACATGATGTACTGTCACAAACCATCCATCGTAAAACTGAAAGCGGATCTGACGCAGTTCATCCAGTCGTGCGTTCACAAATAATTATCAGGATTCAAAGGCAAACAATCCGGCGTCCCTGAGGATTCAAAATCCTTCGGGGCGTTTTCTTTTTGGGTCCGTCACGGATTATCGTGTGTTTGTTCTTCAGAATTGCCACCCTCTTTTCAAAAACGGCTTGGGAAGGGCTGATGGCCTTTTTGTCAGCCGCGGATCGATCACAATCGGCATCAACGACAAAAAGGGTGGGCATTGGCCTCTGCACCATCTTTTCGGTGCGGAGGGTTGCGCATGGGTCGTGCGGGGTGGATCGAAAGGCATTCATCCAAAACAAGCCTCAAAGAAGACATCGGGCATCCAAAAAGGCCGATTCTTTTGGTTCTTTTCTTGTAAAGAAAAGAACAGTAATATTTCTGAACGCATAACTGCTTCTTCATCATCTGACACGGTTTCATCCACACAGATCAGTGAAGAATCATTTTCATCCCCGTCTGAGCGGTATCGAGCCGCCCTCACTGTAACAAAGAGACAGGATTTTACGTCTACAATTATATCCCATCCAATATCTTGAAGTGGAGGACCACATGCTCTCCAATTATCTGAAAACCGCAGTCCGCAATTTGCTCAAGTACAAGGGATTTTCATTCATTAACATTGCCGGACTGGGCATCGGCCTGGCCTGCTGTTTGCTGATTTTTCTCTTTGTTCAGGACGAAATGAGCTACGACCGGTACCACGAAAAAGCCGATCGCATCTATCGTGCGGGTTTTGACGCCGTGCTGAACAACAATGCGTCCAGCGGCGTGGTTTCATGCGGTCCTCTGGCTCCGGCGCTCGTGGCTGAATTCCCCGAGGTAGAGGCTGCGACCCGCGTGCGCAATTACGGTTTTCCGGTTTTCCGGTACGGGGACAAGGTATTTAGCGAAGAACGGGTTTTCTGGGTCGATTCCACATTTGTGGATGTTTTCACCGTGCCGTTCATTCTGGGTGATGCCAAGACAGCGTTGAACAAACCGGCCTCAATCGTGCTCACCCAGTCGATGGCGAACAAGTATTTTGGGAATGAAAATCCAATCGGCAAATCGCTGAATTCTGACAACCGGAGAGATTATCTGGTGACCGGTGTTGTCAAAGATGTGCCGGCAAATTCCCACTTTCACTACGATTTTCTGGCCTCTATCGTCACCTACCCGATTAACGAGGATGTGTTCTGGGTCAGCAATAACTACTATACTTATTTTGCGTTAAAGGAGGGACACTCTGCCAAAGCGCTCGAAGAGAAAATTCAGGAACTGCTCGTTCGAAACGCCGGGCCGCAAATCCAGCAGGCTCTGGGCATCAGTATCGAACAGTTCTACGAAACAGGGGGTGTTTATAGATACTTCCTGCAGCGCCTGACGGATATCCACCTCCACTCCAGCTATGAGTATGAGATCGAACCCAACGGAAACTATGCGCATGTTCTGATCTTTTCCATCGTAGCGGCAGGCATCTTACTCGTAGCATGCATCAATTTTATCAATCTCTCCACAGCCCGATCGTCGAGTCGCGCAAGAGAGGTCGGCATCAGGAAAACAGTCGGATCGAACCGGGGCCAACTCATCCGGCAGTTCCTCATCGAAACCACATTCCTGAGCTTTCTGGCCATGATCGTTGCGATCCTGATCGTATATCTTATGATACCTTCATTCAATATGCTGGCAAGCAAGACACTGCAAGTTGCACTCCTTGCGCAAACGCAAAACATCCTGGCCATGGGCGGACTGATTATTTTAATTGGAATCCTTGCCGGCACTTATCCTGCGTTTTTTCTGGCGTCCTTTGATCCTGCTTCAGTGATGAGAAGTGAAACAGGAAAAAGCGGAAAGCGCTCGATCCTTCGCACCGTGCTCGTGGTTTTCCAGTTCACAATCTCGGTGATTCTAATCATCGGCACAATCGTCGTCCGGAGGCAGATCGATTACACACGCACGACAGACATGGGCTTTAACAAGGACAACGTCATTATCATCCACAAAACCGACGATCTTGCTGACCGTCTGAATGCATTTAAACTGGAACTGCTTGAGAATGCGGACATCGTCAGTGTGAGCAATACAGCGAACCTCATGGGGAAAGCATTTGGCAACAGTGTCTTCTTGATCGCAGGCAAGTCGGGTCAGGAATCACACCTGCTCTGGACCCTGAGGACCGATCCGGACTTTGCAAAGACATACGAAATCAAGATGACTGCCGGCCGTTATTTCGAAGAGTTTCGTCAGGCTGACCAGATCGGCTGCGTCATCAACGAGGCCGCAGCGAAAAGTCTCGAGATGCCTGATGCCGTCGGAAACGAACTTATTTTCCCCGGAAGAGATGAAAACACGCCAAATCTGAAAATACTGGGCGTGATGAAAGATTTCCACTTTGAATCGATGCACCAGACCATCCGGCCTTTGATCATTTTTCCATTCAGACCCGGTGGGCATGGACGCTTCGTGTCCGTGCGGATTCGTCCCGGTTCGGAACAGCAAACCCTTTCTTTTCTTGAAGAAACCTGGCGGACATTCGCCCTAAACCAGGCTTTTGAATACGAATTTTTCGACGACCATTTCGCACGCATGTATCTTGCTGAGGAGAAAACAGCCCGGATCCTGCTGTCATTCTCGATCCTGGCTGTCATCATCGCGAGTTTGGGTCTGTTCGGGCTGGCCGCCTTCATCGCCGAACAGCGAACCAAGGAGATTGGCATCCGCAAAGTTCTCGGTGCTACTGTAACGAGTATTCTGATGCTGCTGATCAAACAGTTTGCCCTGTGGATCCTCATCGCCAACCTCATCGCCTGGCCCGTGGCCTATTTTGTCATGCAGCGCTGGCTTCAAAATTTCGCCTATCAGGCCCCTGTCACAGTATGGATCTTCATCAGCTCTGCCGTAGCGGCCCTGATCATCGCTCTATTAACCGTCGGATATCAATCCGCCAAGGCCGCGCTAATCCGGCCTGTCCAAAGTTTGCGGCACGAGTAGAATATCCATCATCCCTCCCGAAGGTCGTCTGATTTTCGGGAGGGCCTCACATGGCCTGAGCAGAAATCCATCCGATCCCGCAAATTCCCTTGCATCTATTCCACTAAATTGGTATTATCTTAACATTGGATTTTTGTCACTTCGAGACGCATGAATCCGGACTCCTATCTGATTTAACGGAGGAAGACAGGAATAAATAATGAATAAACGACATCTACACTGGATCATCCTTTGCCTGGCATGGGCCTTACTTCTGTTCACCTTTTGCGCCCCGACCGTGCAGAAAGAACTGGGCATCCCTGCCCAGTGGAAGGCCTCGGCCCACGCCCTTTCGGGCGATACATCGGAAGAAATGATCTCCATGAACCGGACCGAATGCGCCCACTGTCACACGGCCCAGGGATACTGGGAAGTCATTCTGGAGGGGAAACCATCCTCAGCACCGTATGAGGGAGTCACCGGCCTGACCTGCATCGCCTGTCACATGGAAGGGACAGTAAAGGGGGCCGTCGGCCAACTGCGTGCAACCCGTGTGCAAGACGCCTGCACAGGATGTCACACCATCCTGGTTGAAAGCAGCGCAACGAATCTCGAATGGTGTCCACAGGTCGCCATGCTGAACGGGCATGAAACCGAAACATTGGACGCCGAAGGGCCTCACAGCCATCTGGAAAAGCACTGCGTCTCATGCCACATGGCGCCGGCATCGGAGGATCTGGATAACACTGTTGCCGGCGGACACACATTCCGCGTGATGACAAAGGGCAGCCAGCCTCCCGTTCTCAATGCCACAGGTTGCGTCGCCTGCCACAAGGAAGCGACTGTTGAATGGGTGGAGGCATATCAGACGACGATTCGGATGAAACTTCACGCGCTGGCTGAACTGCTTCCCTGTCAAGACAAACCGGAAACCGGAACACAACCCGCAGAGCCCCGGTTCCCCGAGGATCCGGCTCTGACCCGACCGCAATCCAATGCATCTTTCAATTACTGGATGGTGGTCAAGGACGGCACCCTGGGCGTGCACAATCCGGTCTACACGAAAAAACTTTTGGACGACGCTCTTGCTCTGATGCAGAACGAAAACAGATAAAGGGCTGCCGATGTCATACTTTGATTCATTCCAGGTTGCGGCGATGATTGTCTTCCTCATCGTCTTTTTGGGAAGAACACTCTACCTGCGTTTCCGAAAACACATCAATCCCATGACGCTCGGTGTCGGAAAAAAGGGACTGCGGCAGATCGTGGAATTCACATTTTTCGCCGGACTGTTGGTCTGGATCCTGGAGGTGCTTTTCTACGCGCTGAATGCACCGTTCCGGATTTTTCCTCCGCCGTTGGATGCGCAATTGGTGAATTCCCTTCCAGTCAAAGTGATTGTGATCGCATTGATCACAATCTCGTTTATCATCTTCATCTGGTCTCTGATTTCGTTTCGCGATGCGTGGCGCGTCGGGATCGACAAAAAAACTCCTGGAGATCTCGTCACAACCGGCATCTTTTCTGTCACCCGAAATCCCATTTTCATTTTTGTTGATCTCTACTTCGTCGGCACCTTTCTGGTCAACGGGACGCTGATCTTTCTGATTTTCGCCGTGGTCGTTGTCATCGGACTCCATTACCAGATGATTCTGGAAGAAACTCACCTAAAAGCCGCCTACGGCAAGGCATACCAGACATACTGCGCCAAAACCGGACGATACGTTGGCCAACGCCGGATATCAGACTCTGGATAATCATCGTCATATTTTGGCGGATTCCAAACGTCACATCTTGTCAAATCGGAGGAGCCTGCCCCATGAAAAAACACAACCCATCCATCCCGCTGATCGCACTTACAGCATTGCTGACAGTCACGGTCCTCTACGCACAAACGCCCACCACACGGGAGATGAACCTCATGACCTGGACGGAATTCCAGCGTCTGGTTCCGGAAGCCATCGAAACCGTCCTGCTGCCCACCGGCTCCATTGAACCCCACGGCGTGATTCCGAGCGGCACAGACAATCTGGCGCCCGAGGCCATGGCCAGAGAAATCGCAGAACGGCTCAACGCACTGGTCGCGCCGACCCTGAACTACGGCGTCACGCCGTCGATGGCGGCCTATCCGGGAGCGGTCTCGATATCACCGGACGCCTACCGCCCCTTCGCAACCGACATCATCAAAGGCCTGGCGTCACAGCAGTTTAAGAACATCATCGTCCTCAACGGACACGGGGGCAACACCAACGATCTGAAGCAGATCATTCCAGAATTGTCCAACCTCTGCCGCGTTCGGATTCTGTTGGTCAACTGGTGGAGCCTGACTTCGGAGATCACGTTCGAGGTATTTGGAGAGGATGGCGGCCACGCCGGCAACAACGAGACCGCCTACATGCAGGCGGTCTACCCGGAACACATCCACCCGGAGTGGTATGATAAAGAGATGGCCATGCCCAACGCCAAAGGCGGATCGTGGACCGCTTCGCCTGTTCCCGCTTCGATCGGATTGTATCAGGAAGGCCAGGGGTATCCGACCTTTGACAAAAAACAAGCGGACGAATACTTCCGCAAAGTCAACAACTCCGTGGCCGAGCTGATCGAAACAGTCATCCGGAAATGGGACAAAGCCGGCCTCTACCGATAACGTTAAGCATGACCATTCGCTCAACGTCCCGGACTGTTTTCTGACCGTTCGGGACGTTTCCCTTTCATACTATCCCTCATGCGTACTCCGGAATCCCGCTGGCGACAAAACACGTGCAAGATGCCGCCCTCTTATGTAATTTACTGTGGACAATCCTGTAAAAAACATGACCAGAGGAGGCCTCATGACACCCGAAATATCAGCCAAAGAGAAAGGTGTGACACGGTTTGCCTTGTCGCCCACGACCATTCTCATCTGCATAAGTGCTGTTGCAGCCGTGTCCATCCATTTTTTCGTAGTGAACCAGTTTGGCATCTTTCGCAACGAACTCTACTACATCGCCTGTAGCGACCATCTGGCCTTCGGTTACGTGGACCAGCCGCCCTTTTCGATTCTCCTGCTGAAGGGTGTCCGGATTGCGCTGGGTGATTCACTCTTCGCTTTGCGCCTCCTGCCGATTCTGGCGGGTGGATTCTTCATCCTGCTCACATCGCGAATGGCCAAAGAGCTGGGCGGAAGCGGATTCGCCGAAATCCTGGCCGCTCTGGCCGCCTTCGCAGCTCTGGGGAACTATTTTTCCTTTCACACCTATTCCATGAATTTCTTGGACATCCTTTTCTGGCAGGTGTTGATTCTCTTGTTGATTCGGATTGTAAAAACAGGCGATCAGAAGCTCTGGATCGTGTTCGGACTGGTTGCAGGGCTGGGTCTTCAAAACAAGATCTCGATTTTATTTCTGCTCTTCGGCATGGGTGTCGGACTGATCCTCACATCACATCGGAAACACTTCAGATCCCGGTACTTCTGGATGGGCGCAGGTTTGGCCGCGCTCATCTTTCTTCCGTACCTGGTGTGGAACGCGATCCACGACTGGCCGACGCTGGAATTCATCCACAACGCGCGGACGTTCAAAATGGCCTCCGTCACTCCGCTTTCCTTTTTCCTCGGTCAGTTTCTGCACTAGAATCCCGCCACGTTCATCGTCTGGATTGCGGGATTGGTCTATCTGATGCTCCATCGGGACGGCAAACGGTTTCGGCTGTTGGGATGGCTCTTCCTGGCCGTGTGGATCGTATTCACCGTGCAGGAGGCCAAGGCATACTACTTTTCGGGAGGATATCCAATCCTCTTCGCAGCCGGATCGGTGTGGATCTTAGGCGCCATCCAGAAAAAGGGATTACGCTGGCTCAAACCCGTTCTGACGGTCGGACCCCTGGCGCCGACTGTGTATCTTCTGCCTCTTGCCCTTCCTGTGCTGCCTGTGGACGCGACCATCGCCCACATTGCGCGCGTCGGCATCGAGCCCGAGCCGGGCGAGCGGCACGAGATGGGCGCGCTTCCCCAGCATTTCGCCGACATGCACGGCTGGCAGGCCATGGCCGACACCGTGGCGTCTGTCTGCCGAAAACTGACGGTGGATGAACAAGCCCGCTGTTACATTTTTGTTCGGAATTACGGCGAGGCCGGAGCCATCGACTATTTCGGCCAAAAACTGGGACTGCCCAACGCCACGTGCGGCCACAACAACTACTGGATCTGGGGACCGCCAGATCAACCAAAGGATATCGGTATCATTTTCGGAACGGAACAAAACATTACAGAAAGCCGCGCTGATTTGGAACAACACTTCGAATCGGTGGAATACGCAACCACATTCCAATGCCGGTATTGCATGCCCTACGAGAACCAGCGTCCTATCTTCATCTGCCGGGGCATGCGGGGTTATCTCGGAACCATCTGGGAAACGCAGAAACATTATAATTGATTTTACCTTCATATCGTGTACATTCTGACGAGACGATCCCACACTACCGGACGCAGCCATGCCCAAGTCAAGCACAGAGAATAGACGCATCTGGCTCATCGTGTTTTGTCTGGTCACACTCATCGCCGCCATGAGTTACAACCGGTTCGTCACAGGAGAGCTGGCCGAAGGCAGATCCGGACGGTATATCTTCTACCTGATCAACGAAACGACCGGCGCGTACGCCATTCTTGTCTTGCTGCCGCCGGTGGTCTGGTTCATGCGCAGGGTTCCCATCCGGAAGGACTCTCTGGCCGCGCGCATCCCTCTGCACATGGCCGCATCGGTGGTGTTCGGCGCAAGTCACACCCTGCTCATGTTCGGAAGCCGCACTCTCATTTTCTGGCTGATTGGATGGGGCGCCTATGATTACGGCAGGCTCATCTACCGCTTCCCCATGGAGTACAGCCACCAGTTTTTCACGTACTGGGTCATCT
>CAZDVF010000075.1:0-9637 GCA_964508725.1 uncultured bacterium
CGGTAGGCATCAAAAAAGCATTGCCCACATCTTAGTCCCACAAAATGTCATTCAAAAATTTAAAAAGTATAATAAAAAAGTCATTTCTAGATCTGTTTTTGTCCAAGAAATCAAAGATTCATATCAAGAAAAAAGTGTTGACAATGGGCCCAAGAGGTGATATCTTTTCATAATTTATCAGGTTCTGCCGATCCGTCACAGAACGACCTGCCTGCGGACAGGTTATCCTGTATGTCCTCCCATACTAACCGTGAGAAAGGAATCGTCCGATGAAACGTTGTGCGACCATCCTGTTTTCCATCATCCTAATGTGGATGACCACGCTGAACGCCCAGGTCAAACCCGACGGACAAAAAGCCTGGGAGCATGTCCGCCATCTGGCCTCCGATGCATTCAAGGGACGCAAGTCCGGCACGCCCGAATACCGTCAGGCTGCCGAGTATGTGGCCGAGAAAATGGCCGAGTACGGACTCCAACCGGCCGGAGAGAACGGCACCTATTTTCAGGAAGCGGTGTTCAAAAACTGGTCCCATTTCGATCAGCCGATCCGCCTCCGAATTATCCATCCCCAGGATCGAATTTATTTTGCGGGACGCAGCCGTGATTTCACGCCGATTCGCGGAACCGGGTCTGGCGTTGTGCGCGGGCAGATCGTGTTTGTTGGCTACGGCGTCTCAGCTGATACCCTGGGCTGGGACGACTACGCAGGCCTGGATGTCAAAGACAAGATCGTTCTTTTCATTCCCGGCCATCCCGATACGCTGAGCGAAGAAGCCCGGACAGAGTGGAACCTGGACAAAAAAGTCCAGACTGCTGCTGCCCGGGGCGCGTCGGGCGCTGTCTGGATGAATGTGGATCCTGCAGCGTTGCGCCGGTTTCGTCGAGGACCCCGTCTTGAGAAAGATTCTTGTCCTGAGGATTTCGTTGTCATGTCCGCCAATAGTTCGTTCCTGAATGATCTCTTCTACCTCGACGGCAAGAGCTGGAAGTATCTCGTCAGTAAAATGATGCGCGAGAAACGGTCTTTTTCCGCACAACTGAATTCTTCCATTGAAATGGAAGCGCATTACACACAGATCGACAGCCTGACGGCGCCCAGTGTCTTCGGGGTGTTGCCCGGTCGAAACAGACAATTGAAAGACGAGGTCATTCTTATCGGCGGACACCTGGATCATCTCGGTGTGGGCGAAGACGGATTTATCTACAATGGAGCTGACGACAACGCCGGATCAGTTGGTGTCATTCTCGAACTGGCCCGGGTGCTGAAAGCCAACAAGTTCAAGCCTGAGCGGACCCTTGTATTTGCGTTGTGGGCCGGTGAGGAGCTGGGACTGGTGGGGTCACGCTACTACACCGAGCATCCGATTTATCCTCTTGAAAAAACAGCCGTCTACATCAATATGGATATGGTTGGAACCGGTGACAGCGACCTGTTTGTCGGCGGTATGTGGGAAAATGCCGACTTTTTCAAATTCATCAGGGACGCACTGTCCGACGAGATGAAAAGCAGGTTGCGCTACCGGCTCAACTACCGGGGGTCCGACCACTCGGCTTTTCTCGCCAAAGACGTGACATGGATCAGCCTGCGCACCGGAAATCCTTTGACGCGCACACTGGACGACGAGCATCCCGAGTACCACCGGCCCGGCGACATCGCCGAGACCATCGAGCCGGATCTGCTTGCCTTCGTTTCGGATTACCACTATGCCATCCTGACGCATCTGGCCAATACCAAAGCTAACCTGATGGATCCTGTCCACCATCTCATGGCGGTGCACAAGAACGCCACGGTGGCCGATCTGCATTGCGATACGATCTGGCGCTATCTGGATGGCGAAGATCTTTCCATCGACAATCCAAATGTGCACATCGATATCCCCAAACTCAAAAAGGGAGCGGTGGACTTGCAGGTCTTCGCCTGCTACATCAGCCCGCCCAAAACAGAAGATGAGAAGAAGACCGCTGCCAAACGGGTCTTCGGTCAGATTGACGCCATTTTCCGGCTGGCTGGCGAGAACGCGGACAGTCTGGCCGTGGTAACCAGTTATCCTGAATTGCAGCGTCTGCGGAGCACGTGGAAAACGGGCGCGCTTATCGGCATCGAGGGCGGATACGCCATTGAATCGGACCTGGCGCTCTTGCGGGCATTTTACCGGTCAGGCGTCCGCCTGATGACTCTGACCCACTGGACCCACACCGACTGGGCCGATGCATCGGGCGACGAGCAGTTGACATACGGCGGTCTGTCACCCTTTGGCGAAGAGGTCGTCCGCGAAATGAACAAACTGGGCATGATCATTGACGTGTCGCACGTGCACGACGAGACATTCTGGGATGTGATCCGTATCTCCGACGATCCCGTGGTGGCGTCCCATTCCTGCTGCCGGGCGCTTTCGAATCACCACCGAAACCTGTCCGATGAAATGCTTGAAGCGCTTGCCGAGAAGGGCGGAGTCATCGGCATCAACTATGCCCCGGACTTCCTCAATGTCGAGCATCCCGATTCAGCCACTGTCCGAACAGTTGTTGACCATATTGATCATGTCGTCAAGGTTACAGGCAGCGCCGACCATGTGGGCCTGGGCTCCGACTTCGACGGCATCTCATCCACTCCCGACGGGCTGGAGAATGTCGGTCTGATTCCGAACATCACAAAGGAGCTTCTGACGCGAGAGTATAATAAGGAGGACATTGAGAAAATTCTGGGAGGCAATTTTATCCGCGTACTGAAAGAGGTATGCGGAGAGTAAATAATCGATTCCATCTCAAATTTCCAGAAAGGGAGAAACATGAGAGCGGGGGATGCATTACGTAAAGTTTTAGGTGGCCTGCTAGTGATGGCAGCAGCAGTCAGTGCGCAGCCACAACTGAGTGTTTCAGAAACGTCGTTGGAATTCGGCATCATTGCTGTGGGTGAAACTGCCGTACAAACAGTGGTGCTCATGAATACCGGTGATGTGCCGCTAACAGGACGGCTGGAGATTGTTCCGTCCGGCCCGGCTGTGTTCGATTTGGAGTCGGGCGGTCCGTCCGACTTCTCTGTCGTGCCACAGGGCAATCTTTCTGTGACGTTGCTATTTGCTCCCGGACGTCCCTGGCGGGAAAGCTCAAGTCTGTCCATTTCATCCAATGATCCGAATCGTCCTCTTTTCAACGTGACACTTCTGGGAACCGGTGTCACCGGTCAAATCCGCATGGAACTGGCCGGTTCCATGTCTGATCCCATTGAAAACGCCTACGCAGTCCAGGTCCAAAACGCGTTTGTCTACCTGGCTGACTACAATGCGCGTCAGTTCCGGATCATTAACATTGGCGATCCAACGCTTCCACACATCGCTGGCGCGGATGAAGAGGAAACGTCGTCAGGCCCAATTCAGGACGTTGTGATTTCCGGTCACATTGCCTGTGTCGCGGCCGGACCTGCTCTTGAGATTTATGATGTCAGCGGATCGGACGGCGCTGCTGTGTTTCTGTCGCGTCTTGATGGATTCGACTTTATTCAGGATTTGGTCGTGACTGACGAGATCGTTTATGTGGCCGACCGCTACGCGGGGCTCAAGATTGTGGATGTCACTGATCCGATTCGTCCTGTACTGCTCGGAACATGCGGCACTCCGGGCAGCGCCAACGGCATTGCCATATCCGGAAGCACTGCTTATGTGGCGGATGGCGCCTCGGGATTGCGGATCATTGATATCAGCAGCCCCAATGATCCATGTGAAGTTGGATTCTTCGACACGCCTGGCAGCGCCTGTGCTGTTGTTTTCCGAGACAACAAAGCCTATATCGCAGATGGAACACAAGCCAGCGGTCTTGTCGTTGTGGATGTGTCGCATGTTCGATCTCCGCGGCTTGTGGTGTCCGTCGAAACGCCTGGCAATCCCCAGGATGTGGTGGTGGATGGCGATATTGTCTGGGTGGCCGATTACGACAAGGGCGTGCTGGCGATCGATCTCAGCCTTCCGGATGATCCGGTTTTTGCCGGCGGATCGAGTATCGCACATCAAGCGAGAGGGCTTCTCCTTTCGGATGGTGTTCTGCATGTGGCAGGCGGTCAGGGCGGCTACTATCTGTTCAACTGTGAATCGATTCAGCCTCCCGAAACAGAGAACACAAAGGATCCTGCCATGTTCACTGACCGGGAGGTTTTTCTCGTTTCCGATGCGGATTGGCGTCAGGTTTTGCCACTCGTGTCCGTGTCCACCTGGAGGCAGGTCGATAGCATACGTTACACTCATCCGGCGCTGCTGTATCATCAGGAATCCGACGCGTTCGACGCCGACGCAGTGATTGCGTTTCTGCAGCAGTACGGTCCCACTCGTCTGACTATACTGGGAGAGACGCCCGGAGAACTTGACGCGCTTTTGACTGCGCCGCCGGAATTGGGAGCCGGTCTTGAGGCAAACCAGATCCGCAGGTTGGCAGAAAATTCGCATCCCGATTTTTGGGAACAGTTCCGCACGCTGGTTTATGTCGAAGACGATTACGCAACAGCGTTGACCGCTTCCAGCCTGGCATCGCTGGAAAATGCGCCACTGATCATTGCCGGTACGCCCCTCGACCGGCCGGACACGTATGTCGGACGACACGTGATCTGCGTCGGCGCAGTCACGCCGCCCCAAACCTATGCATCGGCGGAATGGCTGGGTGTCAGAACTGTCCAGCGGCGCGTGGTTGAAGCAACGGATACAGATAAAATTTTGTTGGTGAATCCCGGCGATTTATTTATCGCGCAGAACGAGACCTTTGCGCCCGAGAAATCCATCCAGCCGATTCAGTCGCTCTACACCAACACATCCTTGGCTGCGCCGTTTTTGGCAGCTGCCAGGGAGGAGCTCCTGGTGACGGTCCCTCTGCCCGATGCCGAATCAGTGGATGCTGCGCTCAACGATGTGTTGTCGCGTTTTGAGCAATCCTTCCGCTATCTGACCATCGTGGCCAGCCCCGACGCCATTCAGATGACCATGCCGCCGCCGGAGGATCCCGATATTATCCCCAGTTTCCTCAGGCACGAAGTGGATAATCACATCTACGGCAATACGGATGACGACGCCTTTCAGGAGCTGGCTGTGGGTCGCATCTTTGGTGTTTCCCCGGCCGACGCCAGTGTTATAATCGCGCGCAGCGTGTTCTACAACGCAATGGCGCATCCCCAGAATGCGGCGGTCATTTGTCCCGATTTGACGTCAGGTTTTATCAATCCTGGGAAAGCAGTTGAGAGATTGCTTGTCGAGGGGGAATGGATCGTGACATCCTATTTTGAAGGGGAAGACGAGACACCATTCCTGCCGAGTGATCTGGAGGATCAGAAATTGGTGACCTGCATCGACCACGGATCGGCGCTGGGTTGGGGAGGTGAGATTTCCACTTTCTCCTTGCGGGATTATCAGGTTTGGATGACATCGCCCATGGTCCTGACAGAGGCCTGCGCCACCATCGCCTATGACAACATAACTCCAAAGGGGGATCTGTTTGCAGCAAATGTACTTCGCCGTGGAGTTGTGGCCTACATCGGCGCGGTGGATTCGTATGCGCCGGGCTGTTCGCCTGTGCCGATGCTGCTGGAGCAAATCATGCACGGCGCAGACCTGGGCACGGCGTTCAAAGAGGCCAAGAACCAGATGGTGATGATCTGGAAGATGGAGAACATTCAGCTTGCTTCCATCGGATCTTCGAGCCGAAATCCCGAATACGACAAGCAGATGGTGTTGCTGGGCGATCCGACACTCGAGTTTGATTTGACGTACCCTGATGTCCCGTACGCCGAAATCCGATTGACAGAAGAAGGTCCAGCAGCTCACACGATTGACCTGTCTCTGCCAGCATTGGAGATGGCGCTTGAACGGGAAATCCAGACGTCGTACTGGACGCCGGGCGTCGGATATATTCCGGCCGTTGCACACGAACGGTATTTCGCCTATCCTCTGGGCGAACCTGTGGCTTCCTCCTCTAAGGGAATGGTTGAAATCAGAGATATAGTCTCAGATGAATTGCTCGACCATTCGACCAAGGATGTCGGGCGATACTGTTTTTCCGTCACATTGCCAGAGGGTATTGGTATTTCTTCTGTGTCGCAAACAGAATATGTGGATGCCAACACAACAGTCGAACTGACGCAACTTCCTGTTTTTACCGGTGAGAGTTCTATCGAGAATTTTGTAACCTGGGCGCAAGATTCGGGTGACAACAATGCCTGGTTTTTCTATTTCGGGGCGCCTATGTGTGTGTGGAGTGTTCCAGAGCTGGGCGGTGATCCACCGATTGTCGAGTCGGTGGACGTCATCCCTGAGTACACCTACCGCATTTAT
Organism: uncultured bacterium; assembly: GCA_964508725.1. Taxonomy (GTDB): domain Bacteria; phylum Zhuqueibacterota; class QNDG01; order QNDG01; family DSAB01; genus CAZDVF01. The sequence continues at coordinate 6,309 of CAZDVF010000075.1, forward strand.
CTGAATACGGGGAAGGGCGGCAATCCGCCTCCACAGCCTGTCGTGCAGCCAGCTGTGTCTGGAAAGGTTGCGGTTGACATCCAGATGAAAAAGACATTTCTCCCCGCCGACCGTGTGGCTTTTGCCTGCCGTCTCGTCTCAGATGTGGACCAAACTGTGCTGGTGTTGCCGGGCGTTCAATCCGATTCGGGACCATCGTATATCTTCCCGCCGCAGTGGGTCGAGCTCAAGAAGGGCCAACCGAGGCTGCTTCCTTTTTCAGGTCCTCAGGTTTCTCTTTACCAGACATCGGCCAAAGGAACGGCATTTGTTGAAATGTTTCACCCATTTCGGCGGCGCATAACCGAGACGTTTGCAGTGAAACGTCCCGAAGTGATCAACCTCGATGTGGTCACAGCATCCGCAGATTCACCAAAGATCCCTCAGAATGTCTTTTCTTCGGGGCAAGCTGTTCAGGCTAGTGTTGAGACAGATGTCAAGGATGTCCGACTGCGGGCAGTATTGACCGTGCCTGACGGGAGAGAAAGACCTGTAACACTTCCACTCACATTCCGACCGGTCAATCCCGGTTCGTACACCCTTCGCGTCCATGCTGCACGTAAGGGATTTCAGCAGCGGACAGTGGAAACATCGTTTGCCGTCATCGCCAGATAGACGTTCGCTCCGTACCGATAAGAGATATTGTCCAGGATTAATGGCGGGTGGCTCGACCACCTGAGACAAACCATGGACCTGCGAGACAAACTGAGACAATTTGAGAAGGATCTGGCTCCTCGACAACCGAACACAGTCCGTTCCTCACACCTGGATGTGGATGTCTGTGTTGAAGGCAAGGTTGTCGAAAACGCGAAGGGAACCTGTTTTCAGACATCGTCGCTCTTTTCCGCAACCCATCAGCACGGCCGCATTCCCTTCAATTTGCTGCATGACAGCGATCCGTCCATCTTCCCTCTCGTTGCCAGAGATGAAGCGCTCACAGGCGTTGACCTGCGTGACGCTGTGTTTGTAGATACTGAAACCACGGGACTGGCAGGAGGCGCAGGGACCGTTCCTTTCATGATCGGCATGGGATATTTCGAGGGTGATGATTTTCGCGTTGATCAGATTTTCATGCGTGATTTTCACGAAGAGCCTGCCGCTCTCGACGTTGTGGCCGACCGCCTGGCCCGCGCCAAGGCCTTGGTAAGTTACAACGGCAAAGCGTACGATCTGCCGCTCTTGGCTTCCCGGTTCACCCTGGCCCGTATGCCGAATCCGGCGTCCAAGCTTCCTCATCTGGATCTGTTGTTTGCTGTCCGGCGCATCTGGCGGAAACGTCTGGCTGATTGCAGCCTGTCCACCGTGGAAGAGGGGGTCCTGGATTTCCGACGAGAGGATGATGTTCCGGGCTGGGCCATTCCCGGACTTTACTTCGATTACCTCCGGTCTCGCAACGGATGCGCCATCGCGCCCGTATTCAAACACAACAAGTGGGATATTGTAACACTGGCAGCCCTGGCCGGTTTGATGGGCAGAGTGTATGCTTCTCCCTTCGATCACCTGACGCATCCGTTTGATCTGATGGGGCTTGGACGCGCCATGGCCCATTTGGGACGTCTGGATGCAGCGGCGCGCTGTTACCGGTTGGCGTTAAACGGTTCGCTTCCAGCTGAAGAGAAGGAGGAGGCACTCCAATTTTACGGTCTGGTTCTGAAAAGGATGGGAGACTGGGATCGGGCCGTGAAAGTGTGGGATCACATGATCCAGTCAGTCTCGCAGAAAATCCATCCCTGCGAGGAACTGGCCAAGTATTACGAACATCAGATCCGCCGACATGATCTGGCGATCGAAGTAGTCCGCTTTGCTCTTGACTGGATCGACCGGATGGAGCAGCTTCGGCCCACGCTCGTTTTTACTGCCAAGCGCAAGGATCTGGCCTACAGGCTGGCGCGGCTGGAGCGTAAGATGGGGAAAGTCCGAAGGTCAAGGGACGTATAAAAGGTTCCGTCTTTTATGAGATCCAACCGCAGGGAACGGCTTCTGATACAGCCCCCTACAGAAGGTTTTAACTTATCACTACTGTTGAGCAGGAACGCTGCTGTTAAAAATATCGTAGTGTAATTTCCAGTTTCCTTCTACTTTTTTCCAGATAACAATATACTTGCCGTAGTCAAGTACATTCCCGTTGAAATCCTTCATTTTAAAAATCGACATCTCAATCGCAGTATCTCCATGTCCTTCCAGTTCGACAATCTTTAAAACAGCTTCCTTGACACCCATGTCCATAACGACCTGCCAAAATCCTTGAATCCCTGCTTTGCCTTCAATCATGTCTGCATTGGGTGGAAGTATTTTCCCATCGTCGGTATAGAGTGAGGCCAACTCGGCAGCATTCCCTTCCTTGAATGCTTCCATGAAGACGTTGTTCGCTGATGTAATCTCTTCCATTAGTACGTCAGGATCTTCCTGTTTTGTTGTGCATTGGATTGAAAAAACGAGTGCTGAGATCAGCATCACAATCAATGCACGGTTGGTTTGAATGCGCATTTCATTTCCCTCCCCTTTTTGGTTCGATTTTTTAAGCACCGCAGAAACCAAAGCATCAGCAGCACATCAGATTCTACAGAGACTTCCGCCTCTACAGAATAATCAATAATATATTTTCGATCTTCAGGTTTTATAAGGTTAGAGTTTGGCGATGGGGGTGAACCTGAGTAAAAATTCAGAGCCTCCATTATTATGTTGTAACAGTGAGGCCCCAGGATGTCGAAGTATAGTTATGTGTGTGCATGCGGGGCGTGTGAATTGTGTGATTGGAATGTAATGGTGAAAAATGTAAAATTCAAGGAAATTCTTAGAATTACCGGATGTGTTGTCTGTCGTGCTTTTCATCCTAAATGATCTCAACTGGTATGATCAAAAAAACGCAGTTTATTGATGCGGCAGGCATCCGATAAGAAGTTTTGAGATACAGGTGTAGAGGCATAGTATGTCGAATCTCCAGGAGATGTTAACGTTGAAGAACCATTTTGATTGTTTTTGAAGAACCTCCTGCTCTGCAATACTCTTTTCTTGCTACTTGTCTTAAACATTTAAATCTTAATCATTTCAGCACACGATCAGATTTGACTTGTGTGCAAACGGTGCTGCAAACATTTAAGACGGTTGTATTTTATTGAACGATTCGTCATAAAGACCGTTGGCGAAGGCCCATATTACATGTCTTTTATTGGGAATTGAACGTCGTTAAGAATTAGGGTCTTTACGTATTTGACTCTTGTTTCCTGTTACGGGATTCTTTTCGGTTGTTTATCTAATTTCTTTTTTGCCTTTTGTTCCTCTTTCCTTTT